>JADFMW010000003.1 GCA_022563655.1 Pseudomonadota bacterium | reverse complement strand
GCAAGGGCGGCGCCCTGCTCGCCCGCGAGCAGGCGGTGTTCGCCCCCGGCGAGCGCTTCGCCGAGGTCAAGATCGGCGCGCTCACCGAGCTGCGCAACCGGATCGTGCGCCTCGACATCGAAGGCGAACGCAGCGCCGGCGCGGTGGTGCTGCTTGACGAGCGCTGGCGGCGGCGGCCGGTCGGGCTGGTCTCCGCCAGCTCGATCGAAGCCGACCAGCCGCTGTTGTCCGAGATGCACTACCTCGAGCGCGCCCTCAACCCGTTCAGCGAGGTGCGCAAGGGCGAGTTGCGCGAGCTGATGCAGCGCCCGCTCGCGGCGTTGGTCCTCGCCGACGTCGCCAATGTCATCGGCCCCGAGCGGGCGCTGCTCGAAAGCTGGCTCGAGGCGGGCGGCGTGCTGATCCGCTTCGCCGGGCCGCGCCTCGCCGAGGGCGCCGACGACCTGGTCCCGGTGCGCCTGCGCGGCGGCGGCCGGGCGCTGGGCGGCGCGCTGTCGTGGCGCGAGCCGGCGGCGCTCGCCGCCTTCGAGCCCGGCTCCCCGTTCGCCGGGCTCACCGTGCCGGCCGACGTGCGCGTGCGGCGCCAGGTGCTGGCCGAGCCGTCGCTCGACCTCGCCGCCAGGACCTGGGCCAGGCTGGCCGACGGCACGCCGCTGGTCACGGGCGAACGGCGCGGCAGCGGCTGGCTGGTGCTGGTCCACACCACCGCCAACACCGACTGGTCGAACCTGGCGCTTTCGGGCCTGTTCGTCGAGATGCTGCAGCGCCTCGTCGGCCTGAGCCTGGGCGTCGCGGGCGAGCCGGGGGAAGGCGCGCTGGCGCCGCTCGAGACGCTCGACGGGTTCGGCCGCTTCGTCGAGCCGCCGCCGACCAGCCGTGCGCTCCCCGCCGCCGACTTCGCCGAGGCGCGGGTGGGGCCGGCGCACCCGCCCGGTTTTTACGGCGCCGGCGGGGCGCGCCGGGCGTTGAACCTGACCGCCGGGCTCGGCGAGCTGCGGGCGATCGAGACCCTGCCCGACGGCGTCGAGCGCCGGTTGTACGGCGAGACCGGCGAGACCGACCTCAAGCCTTGGCTGCTCGCGGCGGCCGTGGCGCTGGCGCTGCTCGACCTCGTCGCCGGCCTGGCGTTGCGCGGGCTGCTGCCGCTGGGCGCGCGCGGCGTGACGGCGGCCGCCGTCGTGTTGGGGCTGGCCGCGGCCCCGGCTTGGGCGCAAGACGGCGACGACTTCGCGCTCGAGGCGACGCTCGATACCCGCCTCGCCTACGTGCGCACCGGCGACGCCGCCGTCGACCGGGTCAGCCGCGCCGGGCTCGAAGGCCTCGGCGCCGCCCTGCGCGCGCGCACCTCGATCGAGCCGGCGCCGCCGCTCGGAATCGACATCAATAACCATGAGCTGATCTTCTTCCCGCTCATCTACTGGGCGGTCACCGACTCCCAGCCGCCGCTGACGCCCGAGGCGCTGGCCAAGGTCGATCGCTATCTCAAGACCGGCGGCATCATCCTGTTCGACACGCGCGACAGGAACGCGGCGCCGGCCTTGTTGATGGGCGGCGCGAGTCCCGGCGCCCGGCGTCTGCGCGAGCTGCTCGCGGGTCTCAACATCCCGCCGCTCCGGCCGGTGCCGCCGGACCACGTGCTGACCCGCTCGTTCTACCTGATGCAAGAGTTCCCCGGACGCTGGACCGGGGGCCAGGTCTGGGTCGAACGCCGCGAGGGCGGGGTCAACGACGGCGTCTCGTCGCTGATCATCGGCAGCCACGACTGGGCCGCCGCCTGGGCCATCGACGACCGCGGACGGCCGCTCTTCGCCGTCGTGCCGGGCGGCGAGCGCCAGCGCGAGCAGGCGTACCGCTTTGGCGTCAACCTGGCGATGTACGCCATGACCGGCAACTACAAGGCCGACCAGGTGCACCTGCCGGCCATCCTCGAGCGTTTGGGGCAATGACCGAGTCGCTGACCACGATCACCGCCGCGCCGCTGCTGCCGTGGCCGCTTCTCGCGATCCTCGCGGCCGCCGCCGCCGGCGCCGTCGCGCTCGGGCTGGCGCGTCGCGCCAGCGGCATCTGGTGGCGGGCGCTCGGCCTTGCGGCCGTACTGGCGGCGCTCGTCAATCCCGAGCTGGTCGAGGAAAGCCGCGAGCTGTTGCCCGACATCGCGGTGCTCGTCGTCGACCATTCGGCGAGCCAGGGCATCGGCGAGCGGCGGGCGCAGGCCGACGCCGCGCTCGCCGACCTGAAGGCCAAGCTCGAGGCGATCCCCAACCTCGAGGCGCGCATCGTCACCGTCGACGCCTCGCGAGCCGGCGCGGCGGGCGCGGCGGGCAGCGGCACCCGGCTGTTCGCAGCGCTCGACGAGGCGCTCGCCGACGTGCCGCGGCGGCGCCTCGCCGGCGTGGTCATGATCACCGACGGCCAGGTGCACGACGCGCCGGCCGACGCCGCCTCGCTCGGCTTCGACGCCCCGCTGCACGTGCTGCTCAGCGGCCGGCGCGGCGAGGCCGACCGCCGGCTGGTCGTCGAGCGGGCGCCGCGCTACGGCATCGTCGGCCACCCGCAGAGCTTGTCCCTGCGCGTCGAGGACGCGGGCGCGCGTCGGCGCGGCGGGGGTCTGGCCCGGGTGACGGTGCGCCAGGGCGACGGCCCGTCGAAGTCCCACTTCGTGCCCGTGGGCGCGAGCTACGAGATGGGGTTCACCCTCGACCGCGCCGGACCCACGGTGATCGAGCTCGAGGTCGAGGACGGTCCCGCCGAACTGAGCCGCATCAACAACCGCGCCGTGGTCGAGGTCAACGGCGTGCGCGAGCGGCTGCGGGTGCTGCTGGTCTCGGGCGAGGCGCACACCGGCGAGCGGGTGTGGCGCAACCTGCTCAAGGCCGACCCATCGGTCGATCTCGTGCACTTCACCATCCTGCGCCCGCCGGAGAAGCAGGACGCCACGCCGATCCGCGAGCTGGCGCTGATCTCGTTCCCCATCCGCGAGCTGTTCCAGACCAAGCTCAACGAGTTCGACCTCATCATCTTCGACCGCTTCCGGCAGCGCGGCGTGGTGCCGTCCATCTATCTGGAAAACATCGCGCGCTACGTCGAGCAAGGCGGCGCGCTGCTCACCGCTGCGGGACCGGCGTTCGCCACGGCGCTCAGCTTGTACCGCACGCCGCTCCGCCAAGTGCTGCCGGCGCGGCCCACGGGCGAGGTCATCGAGAGGGGGTTCCGCGCACGGCTCAGTGACCTCGGCCGCCGCCATCCGGTGACCGCGCGCCTGCCCGGCGCCGAGTCGGACCCGCCGAGCTGGGGCCGCTGGTTCCGCCAGATCGGCGTCGAGGTCGACCACGGCACGGTGCTGATGGAGGGCGCCGACGGCGGCCCGATCCTGGTCCTCGACCGGATCGGCCGGGGGCGCGTGGCGCAGCTACTCACCGACCACATGTGGCTGTGGGCGCGCGGCTTCGAAGGCGGCGGGCCGCAAGCCGAGCTGTTGCGCCGCCTCGCCCACTGGCTGATGAAGGAGCCCGACCTCGAGGAGGAGGACCTGCGCGCCATCGTCCGCGGCAACCGCATCGAGATCGTCCGCCGCAGCCTCGCCCGGGCCGCCGACTCGGTCGAAGTGATCGGCCCCTCCGGGGCGCGCCGCGTGGTCGCCCTCGAGGCGGCCGCCGACGGGCGCGCAACGGCGGCCATCACCGTCGACGAGCCGGGCATCTATCGCGTGAGCGACGGCCGGCTGAGCGCCATCGGCGCGGTCGGCGAGGTCAACCCGCTCGAGTTCGCCGACCTGCGCGCGAGCGCCGAGACGCTCGAGCCGCTGGCGCGGGCCACCGGCGGCGCCGTCGCGTGGCTCGCCGACGGCGCCGCGCCGTCGGTGCGCATGGTGCGCCCCGGGCGCGATACGGCCGGGCGCGGCTGGATCGGGCTGAAGGCCAACCAGGACTACGTCGTCGCCGGAATTCGCCAGGCCCCGCTGATGCCGACCTGGCTCGTGCTGCTGCTTTCCCTCGGCGGCCTGCTGCTGGCCTGGCGCGCCGAGGGGCGGTAGGGAACTGGGTAACTGGGGACAGTATATAATTTAGCGTCGCCCGAGATCACCAAAAACTATATACTGTCCCCAGTTACTAGGCCACTTACTAGGAGGGCGCGGCGTCTAAATCGAGAATCCCACGGCGGCTTCGATTTGTTCCTTGAGCGCGTCCGCCGAAACCGGTTTCAGGAGCACCGTCGTCGCGCCGATCTGTTGCGTTACCTCATGCATAAACGTGTCGTGGTCCCCGGTCAGGATGATGATGGGGATACCGGGTTGGAGGATGTTCTTGTCAAAGGCGCATTTTGTTGCAGAACTCCATCCCATCCATTTTTTTCATGTGCAGATCGCAGATGATAATGTCCGGCTGGACGAAGCCGGGCCGGCAAATCAGATCGACAGCCTCTTCTCCATTTTCGGCCTCTTCGATATCGTGAATACCAACCTGCCCCAACAAGTGCCGGATGATATCCCGCATGGTTCTTTGATCGTCGATCACGAGGACACGAATGGAAACGGCGCCCCTATGCGTCATTTCCCGCCCCTTGTTCTGGAGGCCTCTCCGCTACGGTCCGACAATGGGCTAATCCTGGCATCATAAAGAAATGTACCCGACAAGGGTAATGATTCCATGAACGAAAGGAACATGGAGGACGGTAGGGGCGCCTATCGGTTGAAGTATTTTTATTCGAGCGCTTGCGCGCATGGCCCGAGCGATTCGGCGACGGCGGCGTCCGCTGCGATGTTGTCGCGGTGCCCTACAACCATCTTGAACCCGCCGCTTCCCTCGCCATGGAAAACCCGCTGACCGCTAACTGACCGCTCCGGCGACCGCTCAGGCGACCGCCAACCGACAGCTCAGGCCACCTCGTGGTCGGCGAGCGCCTCCAGGGCGCGGACCATGGCCGAGTGGTCCCAGTCCGAGCCGCCCCTGGCGGCGCAGGCGTTGAACAGCTCCTGCGCCATGGCGGTATTGGGCAGGCTCAAGCCCAGCGCGCGGGCGCCCGAAAGGGCGAGATTGAGGTCCTTCTGGTGCAGCGCGATGCGAAAGCCGGGGTCGAAGGTGCGCTTGATCATGCGCTCGCCGTGGACCTCGAGGATGCGCGACGCGGCGAAGCCGCCCATCAGCGCCTCGCGCACGCGGGCCGGGTCGGCGCCGGCCTTGGAGGAGAACAGCAGCGCCTCGCCGACCGCCTCGATGGTCAGCGCGACGACGATCTGGTTCGCCACCTTGCAGGTCTGGCCGTCGCCGTTGCCGCCGACGAGGGTGATGTTCTTGCCCATCATCTCGAACAGCGGCAGCGTGCGCTCGAACGCCGCCTCTGGGCCGCCGACCATGATGGTGAGCGACGCCGCCTTGGCGCCGACCTCGCCGCCCGAGACCGGCCCATCCAGGTAGTCGCAGCCGAGCGCGTTGATGCGGGCGGCGAAGTCCTTGGTCGCGATCGGCGAGATCGAGCTCATGTCGACCACGGTCTTGCCCGCGCTCAGGCCCTCGGCGACGCCTTGCGGGCCGAACAGCACGGCGTCGACGTCGGGCGTGTCGGGCACCATGACGATGATCGTGTCGGTGGTTTCGGCGACCGAGCGCGAACTGTCGGCCCGCTTTCCGCCCGCCTTCTCGAGCTCGACGAGGGACTCTTCCACCAGGTCGTACCCGGTCACCTCGTGGCCGCCGTTTTGCAGGTGATGCGCCATCGGGCGCCCCATGATGCCGAGGCCGATGAAGCCGATCTTGGTCATGATCCTTAAAGTCTCCCTGAGAATGTTTACGCGGCGCCGCGCTAGACCAGATACGGCCTGACCCAGCCGAGGCCGTCGGTGGTGCCGGCGCCGGGCCGGTACTCGCAGCCGATCCAGCCCTCATAGCCGAGCCGGTCGAGATGGTCGAAGAGAAACGGGTAGTTGATCTCGCCCGAGCCGGGCTCGTGCCGGCCCGGGGTGTCGGCGACCTGGACGTGGGCGATGCGGTCCAGGTTGCGCTCGATCGTGGGTGCGAGATCGCCCTCCATGATCTGCATGTGGTAGACGTCGTATTGCAGCGCCAGGTTGGGCGCGCCGACCTCGTCGATGATCGCCAGGGCTTGGTCGCTGCGGCACAGGTAGAAGCCGGGCACGTCGCGGGTGTTGATCGGCTCGGTCAAGAGCGTGATCGCGGCCTTGGCGAGCGCTTCGGCCGCGAACCTCAGGTTGGCGACGAACGTCTCGCGCAGCCGGTCGGGCGCCGCGCCGGCGGGCGCGACGCCGGCCAGGCAGTTGAGCCGCGTGCAGCCGAGCGCCGTGGCGTAGTCGATCGCCTGGCCGACGCCGTCCTGAAACTCGCCGGTGCGGTCGGGATGGCAGGCGATGCCGCGGTCGCCGGCGTCCCAATCGCCGCACGGCAGGTTGTGCAGCGCCTGGACGAGATCGTGGGCGCGCAGCCGCTCGGCCAGCTCGTCCTTGGGATAAGCGTAGGGAAACAGGTACTCGACCCCCTTGAAGCCGGCGCTTGCCGCGGCGGCGAAGCGGTCGAGAAACTCGACCTCGTTGAACAGCATCGTCAGGTTGGCGGCGAAGCGCGGCATTGCGTACCCCCCCGTTGGCCGGCGCCGCCATGCTAGGCGAAGTACGACGGTGGCGCCAGACCCGGTTTCGCCGGCGGCACCCAGAAAGGGGCGTTCACCTTTTTGCCGGCGACAAACAAAAGTTTCTCCCGCTTCAAACAAAATACGAATGATATGAATGATGTAGGATGACTATTGTTCACGATAAAAGAAATTATCTACTTTTATAAGGAATTCACAAAACCGTGAACGCACTATAACAAAATGTAACGTCGCCGTGAGGTGTGACGGCCGTCACCTTCATTTCAACATACCCCCCTATATTCATTGTTACACCCGACTTGGCGCGCCGGTTCGAGGGATGTGCCCGGGCGCGGCCGGGGAGGGAAGCATCGTGTTGACCACCAACGGAAGGAGCGAGCCATGAGCTACACGACGATCACGCGCGAGAGCCCCAAGGCCGCCAGGCTCAGGCTCTTCGGCGCCGTCGGGCTGGCCCTGGCGCTGCTGCTCGCCGTCGTGGCGCCGGCCTCGGCGCAGACCGCGTGCGCGACGCATGCCAGGGTGGCCAAACAACTCGAAAGCCGATACGCCGAGGCCCCGATCGCCATCGGTCTGGCCAGCAACGGCGGGATCATCGAGCTGTTCTCGACCCGCGACGGCTCGACGTGGACCCTCGTCATGACCATGCCCGACGGCAAGAGCTGCCCCCTGGCCGCGGGACAGGGCTGGGAAAGCCTGTCCTCGGTGGCGCTCGGTCCCAAGGCGTGAAGCCCGCGGTCTCCGAGGGCTGGGTTGCTTCCCGGCGCGACTCCGCGCGGCAGCGAGGACGCGCCGGGCAACCCGTGAGCCATGAGCGCGTGAGCCATGCGCAGGACAACCATCCTTATCAGCGCGACCTGGCCGCGGCGCTGGTCGCCGGCCTGGGCTACGACGATGCCCTGGCAGCCTGCCGGAGCAACGGATGGGACGGCGTATTGCGCGTGCTCCTTGCCGAACGGCCGGCCGCGTGACCGGGTGATTCGCGGAAACATTTTCCGCCGCCGGCGACGGAATTCCGGCGCCCACCCGTTACACCGATGAACGCGAAGGACCAAACCGCGCGCGCGCGCCGATCGAGACACGTCGCAGACCACGCAAGCCGCGGTGGCCTTCGGTCTTACGCCCTCAGAGGAGGCGCTCCATGATCCGCATCGGTGAAAGGATTCGAGCAGGAAAAGCCGTTTTCGTCCTCGCCGCAGCCGCTTTGTTGCTCGGGGCGTGCGTGGCGCCGGTGGCCGATGATTATTGGTACGACGACGACTCCTATGATTACTCCTATGGCTATGACTACCCCTATGGCCAGCAGCACTACGGCTACCTCCAGAGTTACGGCCACCAGCATGGCGATGGCCCTCACCTTGGCTCTCGGCGGGACCACCGGCAGCGGCCGGGTCATCGAGCCGGCCACGGCCCGCGACGGGGCTCCTCGGACGCTCGTCCCGACCATGGCAAACCGAACCACGACCATGCCGCACGGAAAAACTTGCGCCATGGCGACGGGCTAGGTGAGCGTTCTCGCGATGGCGCCCGGCCCGCGGGCGTAAAGCGCCGCGCCCCGCCGGCCTCGACCAAACGCGAGGCAATCCGCGAAGCGCTCGGAGATGTCCCGCGGCGGCGATCTCGAGCTCGCCGCCCGGCGGCTGCGACGGTTGAATCCCGCGCGCGGCCGGATCATGTTCCCCGTGGAAGCACCGAGGGCGCCAAGAAAGATGCCGAGAAACAGGCCAAGAAACAGGCCAAGAAACACCAGCGTGCTCCGACCGCCCTGCTCCTTCGTCCGGCGCGGCCTGCGCCTGACCATGCTCGTGGCGCTGGTCGTTCCGCTCGGCGCGATCGCGAGCATTGAGGCGCTGTTCGCGCCCCGGGCCGACCTCTGGCAGCGCTGGACCGCGCACGATCCCGCCGCCGCCGCCATCGACCACGCGCCGTGGGACCGTTTCGCCAAGACCTACGTCAAGCCGCAGCCCGACGGCGTGAACCGCGTCGCCTATGCCCGGGTGAGCGCCGCCGACCGCAAGGCGCTCGCCGACTACGTCGCCGGGCTCGCGGGCGTCCCGATCAGCGCCTACCACAGGGAGCAGCAGCTGGCGTATTGGCTCACCCTCTACAACGCTCTCACGGTCAAGCTGGTGCTCGACCACTACCCCGTGGCCAGCATCCGCGACATCGATATATCGCCCGGCTGGTTCTCGGACGGCCCGTGGAACAAGAAGCTCGTGACGATCGAGGGCGAAGCGGTGTCGCTCAACGACATCGAGCACCGCATCTTGAGCCGATCTGGCGCGATGCGCGCATCCATTACGCCGTCAACTGCGCGGCGGTCGGCTGCCCCCATCTCAAACCCGAGGCATTCACGGCGGACTACCGAGGCGCTGCTGAACGCGGCGGCGCGCGAGTACGTCAACCACCCGCGCGGCGCGCGCATCGAGAGCGGGCGCCTCGTCGTCTCGAGCATCTACGTGTGGTTCTCGGAGGACTTCGGCGGCAGCGACGAGGGCGTGATCGCGCACCTCAAGCGCTACGCCGAGCCCGACCTCTTGGCCGGGCTCGCCGCGGCCGGGCGGATCGACGGCTTCGCCTACGACTGGCGCCTCAACGACGCGCCGGCGCCGTAGGGCGCGCCATTGCGTGCGCGGCCGGGATCTAGCCGGGCTCTAGCCGGGTTCTACGGGGCGCTACATCCGCGCGCCGGGCGCTCGGGCGGCGCATCGTCACCGGAGGCTGGGACAGGGCTCTGGGGATGAGCCGGGCCGCCGCGCCGTGCGGCCGAAAGAATGGGGCGAGTGAGGGGAATTGAACCCCCGACCTCCAGATCCACAATCTGGCGCTCTAACCGACTGAGCTACACCCGCCGCCGCGGCTCATGTAGTCGCATACCCTGCCCGCCGTCAAGGGCGCCCACGGCCACGAGCGGCCCGGAATTGCGGCCGCCAATCGCCGGCCCGCAGGCGCAATGGAACGCACAAGATTACAGTGGAATGAATAGCTATTGGCCGAGCTAAATCCAGGTGCACTTGACAGTTTTGCTGGCCCGGTGCAGAATTACGGTGTGTGCCCGACAAAAAAGGGCCAACGCGAGTTGTACAGAACTCGCGCCGGCCCAGTCAGGGAGGACACACCATGAAAACTGAGGGGTCGATGTGATGAAGCAAGAGACCCCCCAATCATCACAGGGCTTTATCATACGACTCTTAACCTAACATGTAAAGAGTTTTTTTTAAGCACCAGTGAATTGTGCCCACGCGGCGGCCCGTCTGGTTGAGGCGGTCAACCCCTTCGACCCGCATCGCGTTGCCCGACGGCTCCGTCGCGGCGCTTGCCCGCCGCCTTCTCCCGCGCGCGACGCCCGTTGGCAAACCGCCGCGTTTCCGGTAAATTCGGCGTAAGCAAGGACGGCGGGACCCAAGCGCTCGATGTGCGCCGCGGGCCCATGGGGAGGCGACCATGGTGAAACAGGCCGAGCTCCCGCGCCACATCGTCGCCATGGCGCTCGACCTCGCGGCGATCCAGGGCTGGCGCGACACCACGCTTGCCGACATCGCCGCGGCGGCCAAGCTGTCGCTCGCCGACGTTCACGCGCATTACGCTTCGAAGGCCGCTATTCTTGCTGCCTTCAGCCAACAAATCGACGCCGAGGTTCTGGCCCGGGAAGACGCCGAGCTCGCGGACCAGCCGGCGCGCGACCGGCTGTTCGACGTGATGATGCGGCGCTTCGACGCGCTTGCGCCGCACAAGGCGGCGGTGCGCGCGATCGTGAGGGACTCGCTGGGCGACCCGGCGGCGGCGCTGCTCGGCGCCTGCACCCTCGCGGCCTCGATGGCCTGGATGCTCGAGGCCGCCCGCCTTGGGGCCTCGGGTCTTCGCGGCGTGCTGCGCATCAAGGGCCTGGCGGTGGTCTACGTGTCGGTGCTTCGCGTTTGGCTCGACGACGACAGCGAGGACATGGCGCGGACCATGGCGGCGCTCGACCGGCGGCTGCGCCAAGCCGAGAGCCTCGTCATGCTGTGCCGCCGGCCGCGCCGGCGCGGCGCGAGGCCGGACGCCGAGCCGGCCTGAGAGCGGGCCGCGCCCGGGCGCGGCCCGGGTCATCGGCGCGCCAGCGTGGTTCGCCGCGCCCCCGCTTCGGGGCATCGGAAAGCGTACCATTGCGGTGCCCACCCCCTATCCCTTGATACCGGGGTAGGAGGAAATTATGAAGCGGTTTCAGCAAGATACGTTAGCTGCCTAGACGTGCGGGGGTTGACTGGGGCGCTGCGCGGTCTTGCGTAAGCAAGCACAGCCCCAGCAATACTTAGAAATACTTACCAATACTTATAGCCGAACGTATACTTGAGATTGCGGCGCAGCACCTCGGCGACGAAGAGGCGATCGGCGTCGCTGTACCATTCGTCGGCCGGCCGCGAGTCTATCCTGACCACCGTCCTTTTGACTTTCGGGTTCGGGCGCTTGGCCATTTCCTCCTTCGACGCCAGGGCGACGACTTCGTCGAGCAGCTCGGGCGTGACGCCCGCGATGTTAAAGTGATCGCAAACCCGGGCGAGCTGGCCCGGGGTGTCGGCCACCAGGTCTTCGTATTTCAGGACGGCGGCATGTTCGGGATGCCGCGCAATCACGGCGCCCCAGCCGTTCAGGAAGCGGATTCGCAGCCATATATCGTACCTGTACTTCTTGCCCCTGGCGTCGCCGCGCAGGAAGGTCGAGAAATCCACGTTGAATCGGGTGTTCCATTTCTCGTAGTAGGCCACCAGCCCGTCGCGGATATCGCGGACCAGGATCAGGTGCTTGGGAAAATGAAGCAATCGAAATAGCGTGCGCGACCGCAGCAAATAATGTGGGATGGAATGGGAGTGAACGATTTGTGGAATCTGTGGATACAGCGGCGGTGATTTTAGATGCCCGACGACCGAATCGTCCTGAATGTGGGAAGGCGGCGGCAGATCGTAGAGTCTCGCCAGGGTGAGGCCGAGCATATACTTGAGCCAGTGACTGCCCGACTGCTGCATGGAGGCGATGAACCCGTCGAAATGACGGCGCCGCAGGGTGGTCGGGTTGAACAGGCCGTGGTTGAGGCTGCGCGCCCGAAGCCGCCACTCGTCGGAGGTTAGCATTACCGACCCGCCATCTCCGAGGCGCGACATACTACGACCAGGTGACACTCGATGATTATACTGGTGCAAACGCCAGCCGGGGAGATCGATGAGGCCATGGCGCCAGCCGATGTCGGACTAGCCTATCGACGACCGGATCGAGCCTGAGGGGGCTTACGCGACATGGCGTTGCCAGAAGTATAAATACCTGGCGACCGCAGCAGGTTTTCGGATGAGATCGCGTCCAACAAACGCCGTCAGCAGATCGTCGAAACTACAACCCATTTCAGTGAAATCGGGAGCCATCATCTCTCTTATATTCCGAACTATATACGCGAACCTCGGATATCTTACCCCCAGCTTCAGCAGGTCGAAAGCGATCGGTCCTTCGTGAGCAAGTTTCCAATCGAGGAAAAAGACCGTTCCGTTAGCGACGGCCAGATTACCGGCCACCAGCCCGCCGTGGCACAGACTGACGGCAGCTTGACCGTTTTTTTCAATCACCTTATGCAACGCGTCCTTGAACCGCTTGCCGTCGGCCTTTTCGCCGAGCAGCTCGGTGATTTGTTGATCCAAATGTGGCGGCAGATAGGTCTCAATCGGGGCGTAGCGGACGCCGTACGCGCGGTAAGTGTCCCTGAGCTGTGGCAGCAGGTTGCTGCGATGCAGCGTCCTGTCCAAGCGGATATTGAATCGTCGTCCCATGATCAGCTCTTCGCACAGCACGAAGGCCTCTTCCCGCTGCTCCGTGCCAAGGACTTTGGGGATCCTGATCGTGTTCAAGGCCAGGAGTCGCTGGCGGGTGCCAACTTCCCGTTCTGTCGCCTCCCTTAGTTTATGGCGAGGACTATCACATACGATCTTGACGGTGTGCGGGCGTGGGTGGCCCGTGACGTAAAATCCACGCAGGCGTTCGTGGGTGCGTTTGATCGCAATTGCGTCGGCGGTGCTGGGAAAAGATTCACGAGTTTTTCCACCGAACAGAAACTGCGCCATCAACCCGCGCGCGTGTGTTCGAGAAAGTCCTGGTATTTTATTTTTAGACGATAATACAGGGTACGCAAATATCTTCTTCATGTAACGCTCGTTGACATACCAATCGGCATTGTTGACGAAACGGTTCGCGCGCGATTTTGGATTCGCGTTGACGCGTTTTTCATAGTCAAACAATTCTTCGAAAATTAGCATCCCTTTAGACCCGGATATTTGTCCGGAAGCGGGCAGGACCCTGCTCCCACTTACGCCGGAGTCGCCGGCAACCTATTTTCGCTGCGCCAGAACATGCAAGGTAGGTTTAACCTTGAAAAATATCTTTTTAACCTCAAAGCCATGCCTTTCGAGTAAGATACGTATGCTCGTTTTATTGAAAAATTGTATGGAGATGGGTGGGCCCGACGCATTCTCGGACGCGAGGTCTTGCCGGACCCTCCAATGGTCGCGGTCCGGCGTCTTGAGGTAGGCGAACCCGCCGGGACGGCTTATTCGCCCCAATGCGCTCATGAAATCGTTGATGTCATGCGCGTGCTCCAAGACTTGTGATGAAAAGACAAGATCAAAAGTCATTTCGCGGCGCGGAAATTCCTCGAGATTCTCACAAAAAAACCGGTTCTTGGGGAAGTGCCGGTTGGCGAACGCGATCCGTTGCGGGTTGAGGTCGAGACCGACCGCGCGGGCGCGAAACCGACGCATCGCCTCGACCATGAACCCCCCGCCGCACCCGATATCGATGGCGTCCCTGGCCCAGACATAGCGTGACAGGCGCGCGGCCCTTAACATCGCGTGACGCAACTTTGCCTTCGCCTTGGGAAAATGGAGCTCGGAAATCCGCGAGTTGCCGCGCGCGTAGAGGGCAAACACGTCGTCCCGGGACGGCCTGGGATGCGCATAGACCAAAGCGCACTCCCCGCACTTGGATAAGGAGTACTGTCCCTTAGTGGCAAAGAAACCGGTCTGTATGGTCCCGCAGACCGGGCAATTGGTCGCTGAGTGAGACACGCTCGTCCGTGCGTTGCCTTTGGGGCCTAGATCGAATTTGCGATTATGGCCGCATCGTCTGGTGTTCTTCATCCTCGGGCGAGACGTGGCGCGAGACTAAAATTACGCCCTCGCTAGGATGTTCCCCAGATTGGATCGTGGTTAGCACAAACTCGCGCCAGCGGCAAGCCGACGATGGCTATTGGCTCAGGCCGCGGGTCATCGGCGACATGCGCGGTGCGGGCGGCGATCGAACCGAGCGCACGCCGGCGCCCGGTTCGCGTCGGGCTGCCCTGGCTCGCCACCCTCGGCGCCGCGACAGAGGAATCTCGATCAGTCGGCAGAGACGCCTTCGATGTGTTCATCGAGCGCCGACAGCACGGCCTCGACGGGGATCGAGGCCATGTCGTCGCCGCCGAATTCTTGTGCCTGGATTTGGATTAAATGAGGCGTCGCCGGCCGGAATTTCCGTGCTTTGTGCGGCCTGTGGACGAGACTGACCAACCGGGCGCCGCCCGCCGCGAGCAGGTGTCCCGCCCCGCTGTCGTTGGCCACCGCGGCCGCCATCCGCTCGGCCAGAGCGACGACCATTCGTATACCCTTCATGGTCGTATCCGGGAACCGGGCTTGCGGCACGGCGCGCCGCAAGGTCTGCAGCCAGTCCTGCTCTTGTGGGCCGAGCAAAAACACCGCAATGCGGTCTTGTTCGGCCTGAGCGCGGGCGACCGCGACGAAGTTGTCGAGCGGCCAACACCTCGACCTTCTGCGAGCCCCCGGAGCGAGACCCACGTAAGTCGGGCCTTGTGGGAGCAGCGCCTCCGCGGCATCCCTGAGCTCGCGCGAGACCAGCGAAATCGGCGCCGGCGCCACGGGCCTGCCCGCCGCAAGCGAAACCAGTTCCACGAGCTCGTCGACGAGGGCGGTAGGGGGCCTCCACGGCCTGGGGGGGCGCCGGTCCGAGAAGAGGAAACTGCGCGAGATAAAGACATCGTGGCGAATGCGGCGCAGGACTATTGCGCGCAAGGGGTTTCGCTGCGTGTCGATGATGAGATCGAAACGGCGCCCTTTCAGTGGCCGCCAGTGGGTCAAGATTTCGACGGCGCGCGCGCCGATGCCCGCGCGGACCAGAACCTCGTCGAGTACGCCGTCCATGATCCCTTTCAGCACGCCGGCATAAATCGAATCTTTGCGTCCTGCCAACCAAGTAATCCGGGCTTCCGGGAACGTGCGCCTGACGGCTCCGATGAACGGCAATTTCAGGACACCGTCGCCGATCCGCTGTTCCCCCCTGGTATAGATCAAGATTGTTTTAGGGGTGGCCATGCTTCACGATGTCAACCGGCGCTGTCGAAATTCCCATCCTCCGGCACGAGGCTAGCATCGAACGGCGTCCGTGGCCAAGTCACGCGCGCTTGCCCTCGTTGCGGTGGCCATTCCAGACCGCGCGCCGTGACGCAACCGAAGAGGCTGCGGCGGCGGCCCCGCGCGGCCCAACACGGTCACCAATATTGGTATCCGAACGTGTGCTTGAGGTTCCGGCGCAACACCTCGGCCACGAAGCGGCGATCCTCGTCGGTATACCATTCGTCGGCCGGCCGCGGGTCCATCCTGACCGGGGTTGTCGTCTTTCCTGGTTTCAAGCGTTTCGCCATTTCCGCCTTCGTCGCGGCCGCAACGACTTCATCAAGCAGCTCGGGCGTAACGCCCTCGATGTTGAAGTAATCGCATATGCGGGCGAGCTGGCCACGAGTATCGGCTTTGAGGTCTTCGTATTTAAGCACGGCGGCCTGCTCGGGGTGCCGCTCGGCAAACGCCCCCCACCCGTTCAGGAACTGGATGCGCATCCAGATGTCGTGCCGGTACAGCTTACCGCGAGCATCGCCGCGCAGGTAGGTCGAAAAATCAACGCCGTATTCATCTTTGCGCTTCTCGTAATGGGACACCAAGGCGTCGCGGAGGTCCCTCACCAAAATCAAGTGCTTCGGAAAATGAAGCAATCGGAAAAGCGTGCGCGACCGAAGCAAATAATGAGGGACCCTAAAAGTGTGAAAGATGCGCGGAATCTGCGAGTGGACCGAACTTCTGAGGATTGAACGGTCTTGAATATAGAGGGGCGGTGGCAGGTCATTGAGCTTGGCCAGAGTGAGAGTGAGCAGATACATCGTCCAGGTCGTGCCCGACTGTGGCATGGTAGCCAGGACACCGTCGAAATGCCGGCGCCGCAGTACCGGTGGTTTGAGCAAGCCAAGGTATAAGCTGCGCGCCCTGAGCCGCAATTCATCGGACCTTCGGATGCCCATACTACCAGCCTTGGGGGGCCTTTGCGGATCGGCAATCATGCTGCCCGACCCGCCATCGGACCTTGGCCCGTCTTCGCCACGGCGAGCATGCGCATCACTATGAATAAGCGCATCAACGGTCACCAATACCGATATCCGAAGGTGTACTTGAGGTTCCGGCGCAACACTTCGGCGACGAAACGGCGATCGGCGTCGCTGTACCATTCGTCGGCCGGCCGCGGGTCCAGCCTCACCGCCGCAGGTTTACCTCTCACGGTTTTACGTCTTAGATTCTCGCGTTTGGCCATCTCCTCCTTCGACGCGGCGGCAGCGGCGGCGGCGATCAGATCGGGCGTGACGCCCTTGATGTCGAAGTGATCGCAAACCCGGGCGAGCTGGCCTGGGGTGTCAGCTTTCAGGTCCTCGTATTTGAGCACGGCGACCTCTTCGGCGTTCCGCGTGACGACGGCACCCCAACCGTTCAGGAATTGAATTCGGGTCCAAATGCTGTAGTAGCTGTACTTCTTGCCGCGTACGCCGCCGCGAAGGAAGGCCGAGAAGTCGACGTTGTATTCGCTGTTGTACTTCTCGTATTGAGAGACCAATGAGTCGCGAATGTCCCGCACCAGGACCAAGCGCCTAGGCAAATGAAGCCATCGAGAAAGCGTGCGTGACCGAAACATATAATGAGGAGGGCGATGGGTTTGAAGGATTCGTGGAATCTGCCGGAACTTTGGGCTTCCGACGATTGATTTGTCTCCAATACGAGAGAGCGGCGGAAGGTCGTGGAGCCTAGCCAGAATAAGACTGAGCATATACCTGATCCAATGCGTGCCTGATTGTGGCATGCTGATTATGACACCGTCGAAGTGCCGGTGCCGCAACGGCCTAAGGCTCACCAGCCCGCGTTCCAGATTGTACGCAGCAAGCGATAGCGGGCCGGAAGGTCGAATGAGCATCCTACCAGCCCTGAGGGCACCTTCGCGGATCGGCAATCATGTCCGACCCGCCATCGGACCTTGGCCCGTCGCCGCCCCAGCGAGCGCGTGCGCACCGCCACGAATATACGCGCCAACGGTCACCAAAACCGATATCCGAACGTGTATTTAAGATACCGGCGGCATACCTCGGCCACGAAGCGGCGGTCTTCGTCGCTGTACCATTCGTCGGCCGGCCGCGGGTCCAATCTGACCACGTGATATTTCGGGTTTTCGCGTTTGGCCATATTCTCCTTCGACGCGGCGGCGACGACCTCGTCGAGGAGATCGGGTGTCACGCCCTCGAAGTTGAAGTGGTCGCAGATGCGGGCGAGCTGGCCGCGGGTGTCGGCCTTCAGGTCCTCATACTTCAGCACGGCGGCCTGCTCGGGATGACGCTCGACGACGGCCCCCCACCCGTTCATGTAATGGATTCGCGTCCAGATGTCGTTGCGGTACATCTTGCGGCGGACGTCGCCGCGCAGGTAGGTCGAGAAGTCCACCTTGTAATCGCTCTTTTGCTTCTCGTAATGGGACACCAATGAGTCGCGCAGGTCGCGCACCACGATCAGGTGTTTTGGAAAATGAAAAAATCGAAACAGTGCGCGCGACCGAAGCAAATAATGAGGGACCAAACTACTGTTAATGATCCGTGGAATCTGTGGATAAATTGGTTTCCCGACGATCGAATGGTCTTGAATGTAGACGGGCGGCGGCAGGCCATAGAGCTTGGCCAGAGTGAGACTGAGCAGATACATCGTCCAAGTCGTACCCGACTGTGGCATGGTCGCCAGGAGGGCGGTGCAATTCCGGCCCCCCAGCCTCGGCAGTTTGAGCAGGCCGTGTTCTATGCTGCGGGCATGAAAGCGTAACCGGTCGGCAATTGGAAGGACCATCCTAGCCTCGATGGGGTGCGTGGTTGCGGATGCACAGTCACGCCGTCACGGTCCGGCAGGACCATACTCGACCCGCTAGACGACGACGTTGCGGTGCTGCCATTGTATTGCGGTGCCCCATTATAAAGCGCGGTATCAAGCGCGGCAACCCTCACCAATACCGATATCCGAAGGTGTGCTTAAGATACCGGCGGCACACCTCGGCCAGGAAACGGCGGTCCTCGACGCTGAACCATTCCTCGGCCGGTCGAGGGTCCATCCTGACCGAGAGAGAGCCTGGCTTTCCGTGTTTGGCCATCTCTGATTTCGATGAGACGGCAACCACATCATCGATAAGATCGGGCGTGACGCCCTCGATTCCGAAGTGCTCGCAGACGCGGGCGAGCTGGCCGCGGGTGTCCGCCATGAGGTCTTCATATTTCAGGACGGCGACATGTTCGGGCTGGCGCTCGACCACGGCCCCCCAGCCGTTCAGGAACCGGATACGCGACCAAATGTCGACGCGGTACTTGTTGCGGCGGACGTCGCCGCGCAGGTAGGTCGAGAAGTCGTCCTTGTAATCCCACTTTCCCATCTCATAAAAGGATATCAGTTTCTCATAACGGGATACCAATGTGTCGCGCAGGTTTCGCACCAGGATCAAATGATTCGGAACGCGGAACAGTCGAAAAAGCGTACGAGACCGAAGAAAATAATGGGGACTCATGGTCGTGTCACGGATTTGCGGGGTCTGGGGATGGCGTGGCTTTCCAACGATTGAGCGGCCCTGAATATTGTCGGGCAGCTCAAGGTCATGGAGTCTTGCCAGAACGAGAGTGAGCATATACCTGATCCAGCGCGTTCCGGACTGCTGCATGCTCACCAGAATGCCGTCGTAGCGCTGGTAACGAATCGTCCTCAGGTTGAGAAGGCCGCCCTCCAGGGCGCGCGCCTTGAGCCATAGCTCATCGGACGTTCGAATGACCATTGCGCCGCCTTCGGGTATGCATGAGCCAATAAGTCGACGTGCCGCGCAGCGCGCTTCCGGACTGCCGCGCGCCGCGCCGCCGGACTATAGTCTACGGTCGACCCGACGACAACCGCGCGGTCGGCCGACCGAGCCCGCCTCCGCTGCACAATGGGGGGTATCGACACCAAGGCCCGGCGGTCTTGGCGGCGTTCACCTCGCGAGGCGCCGTCGCGTACCCGTGGCATGGTGATTTCTGCTACCATTCCGGCATTCGAAAGCGCGGTTGCGGAACGCTTGCTGCGTGGCATGACCGGCCGATGCCCCGCCGCGTGGCGAACCGGGGCCAGGCTGGCGAGCTTGCGAGAGGTCTCGATGGAAAGGATACACATCGTCGGCGCTTCACGGAGCGGCACCACGCTGATGCATGAGTTGATGACCACGTGCTTCAACATCGATGGCGCGACCAAGGAGGAGGTCCGCTTGTGGCGATACGGCGATTTCACCCATAGCATCTGCTGCACGAAGTGCCCGGGCGACGAAATACTCGCATTTCCGCTGATATATTTTGACAAGAACCTTTATTTTATTTACATGCTTCGGGACCCGCGCGATGTAATTGCAAGCTTTCACGGACGTGCGCGTGATGAATACTGGACCAATCTGCGCGCCTGGCGGGAAAGCGCGGCAATCATGCGGCGGCTGAAGGGCCATAGGCGCTTCGTCTCGGTCCGCTACGAGGATCTCGTTGCCCGAGCCGACGCGGTGCAGAAAATGCTCCAGGAACGCTTACCGTTCCTCGAGCTCAAGCTACCTTTTTCCGAATATCATCAGCACGCCGCGCCGTCCGGGGCGTATGCCACCGCGATGCGCGGGGTCCGGCCGATCAGCAGTGGCAATGTCGGCGCGTGGCGCCGGCATCGCCCGAGGCTCGTCGCTCAGATGAACCTGCACGGGCCGCTTGCCGACGAGCTGATCGAGTTCGGTTTCGAGAGCGATCGATCCTGGCTCGCGGACCTCGCTGGCGTCGAGCCGGATCCCGCGCCCAGCCGCACTCCGGAACGGTATCCCCGCGGCAAACGATTCAGAAAGGCCGTGCGGCGCTGGCTGCACGTCATCGTCTACATGGTGCGCCGCTGGCGCCCGCGCCGGCGTGCCGTCGCCTGAGCGCGACCCCGCCGTCTACGACCGGTACGCCTCGTCTTGCCAGATGTAGTCTTTCGAATAGGGCACGCCGAAGGTCGTCTCGACGATGTACTGGGCGACGTCCTTGGCGGAGAAATGGCGATGGTAGAAATCGCGTCCGGCCCGGGCCACCGCCTTTCTCCGGGCGTCGTCGTTCTGCAACGCGCGGATCTGGCGGACGAGCGAGTCTTCATCGTCGAAAAAGACGGCCTCGTCCTCCGACAAGAACCGTTTGTAGCCGCATTCGGTGCTCATAAACGTCAGCAGCCCGTTGCCCATCAGTTGCGAAATCCTGGCCGAGGAATAGAGGGTGTGGCCTTCCTCCCGGTTCAGGTTGAGCCCCATCTTGCTCGCCTCGAGCACGTGGTCGTAAGCAATGCCCCAAACCGCCGCCTCGCCGTGCATGCCGAACGAACGAAAGCGGACGTCCGGTAATTTTTCATGCAGGCGCCCGACGAGGCCGTATCGGGGATCGGTCCGATTGCCCACGCCGCAGAACACCAGATCGATGTCGAAATCGTCGCGCTCGGCGTTATTCATGACCTCGATCGCCGGGTCCGTCGGGTTTGGCATGAACGACACGACGTTTTTTGCAGTGACGAATTGCTTGAGCCATTCACCGCCGGTGGTGAGGAAGATCGCATCGGCCACGTCCATACGGCGCTCGATCTTGGCCACATTTTTTTGGTCGAACGGAGGGTCGACGTTGCGGAAAGCGACCTTGATGCTCGGCAGTCGGCTGCGAATCCCGGCGATTGTCGTGTTCCTGATGATGTCGGCGTGCCCCAGCATCAATAGGTCCGGGCGAAAATTTTCGCAGGTTTCAATGAGGCGCTTGTTGGCGCGGGCGACGCCCAAGGCGTGAGTGTTGAACAGCGACTCGAATTTCGCGCTATCGCGATCACTGAACTCCTGAACCTGATGGTTGTTACGGATAAAACCATAAAAAATCTTGCGCCCGGTGCTTACTTTTGTGCGGCCGTATCGTCTGTGCTGAAAATTGTCTACCTGTACGATCCTCATCGCGTTATCCATCGTCAGCGCGCGCACCGATATGCCGGGCGTATCTTCGGCGCTCGCTTGCCGAGCCCGCGCCGTTGGCTCGGCGTCCCCATCGGGTCACGGGCCGCTATGTGTCGGTTGGCCCGCGGTCCGGTCGATGGCGGCAAGCGCGCTCCGCGGGGAACATTGCGGCAGCGATGCTTCGGACCATCGTCGGCAGCGACGGCCACGCTTAACGAGCTATCAGTCCAAGAAAGCTTGCTCCCACTCGGCTGCTCGATCATCCCAGGTACTGGCGGTCTGCCGGACTTTCAACGCCTCCGCGTGCTGTCGCCGCCATAACGCATCGTCGGTTAGAAGAGCGACTGCCGCGGCTGCGAAGGATTGATCGTCCGGTGAAACGAACCCTGTGACCCCGTCCTGCACTCGCTCGACCAGTGAGCCGAAACCGCGCGTTACGACCGGAACACCCATCGAAATCGCCTCGGCAGCGGCGAAGCAGAAGGTCTCGTGCCGATGACCGGGATAAAGCATCACTCGCGATCGGCGCAACTCTTCTGCAAGCAATGCCTTGCGTACGCGGGAGTGTACGATCACTCCATGGTCCTTGTCGGCATTTGAAGGTAGCCCGCCAATAGTTTTGTTCGATGCGAACACATGCAAAGCTGCATCTGGCACCGCAGGATGGATATGAGACAGCCACAGTTTGAGCACGGCATCGAGCCCACCAGAAGGCGTGGATGTATAGATAGCCCTTGGCTTCGGCGGAGTAGACGCAGTTGGTGCGCTAATGAAGGGTTCACCTACCCCATGGGGGATTATCTTGCGGCCAGAGAACGGGATTAACCAATGGCACGTAGACGCGTGAAAAGGACCAAGAAAAACTGCTTCCGGTCGAAAACGTAGGAGTGGAAAAATACGACGCCTCCGAACGAATTTCTCTATCGATATTTTATTGTGTAGCCAAACGACGTATTTGCCGCTCGTCGCTTTTCTCAAGTGATTCGGATCACTGTTTGCTATCACTAGATCGGCGGCGGACGCTGGGCATTGGTTTAATGGAATCCATTCCACGTCGTTATAGCAAAGTTTTTTCTCGCAAAGATTGTATACTTTGACTTGATGTCCGCGGGCTGCGAAAGCTTCAGCTAATTGAATTGTCGCGCTTCGGATGCCCCCGAGAGGGGAGGTGTGGATTGTCGAACCATCGAAAGAAAATGACTGATCTATAAAAACTATTGTAGCCACGGCCCTTATCCTATTCATCCTGTGAGACCATCAAACATCGCACGCGTATGGCGTCGTTAAAGGACTAACTGCCGCTCAGAAATGAAGAGATCGGGCAACAGTTTCTTTCCGGCATTTCCCCGCTGGCCCCATTCGTCGGGCCGCCGCGGATTGATCCCGACGACGGTCGTTTTCACTTTCGGGTCCGGGCGTTTGGCCAGCTCCTCTCTCTATGTAACAGCGACGGCCTCGTCGAGCAACTCGGGCATGACGCCCTGATGTTGAAGTGATCGCAAACTCAGGCATGCTGATTCGATTGCCGTCTCTCACTCGCGGCTAGGCCGTTTGCGAAGCGCTAGCCGTAGCCCAGGGCGCGCATCGTTTCTCCGCAGATTGCCATAAAGCGCGCCTCGTGTTTCTGTGTCCACACCAGCTTAACTAGCCGCCCGCGCAGGAGGTTCTTCAGGCGAAAGCGGCTGCGGTGTAACCTCTTATCTTTCAAAGCGTACCAGACGTCCCGCTCGAGAGGGATCCCGCACGGCTTCAGAAGGCGTTCGTTAAGGTATTGGTAGTCCGAGACGATCCGTTCGAGGTGGAGCAATTGAACTCCGTCTTCCAGAAGTCGGCTCACCGAGTCATTCCAGAACCAACATATTTTCTCGAACCGGGAATAACCGCTCCATAGCTCCAATGTCGAAGGATCGTTGGGGATAATCGGCAAGCCCCTATCTCGCCCTTTACGATCTCGCCTTATGTACAAGACGGAGGCGTTGTATTGCGAACGCACGACTTCCCGGCCGTTCCTCACCAAGTGGAAACAAAGGACATCGCCGAGTGCCCGGCGCGCGGCGTCCAGGGCGTCGGTCAGATAAGAGTTAACATCGACAAAGGTTTGAAGTTCTGGGAACCGAGCAACCACTTGCTCCCTTTGTTCGCGCAACGTCAGTTCAAGCATGGGATGGTTCGGTTGGTAATAACTTAGAGTTCTCAGGGGAATGCGCGAAACAGTCGCGTCCATTGCGGTTCGACCCCCAAAGAACTCGTGCCGCGCTTCGATGCCCCGCGCATGACTAAGGAGGTTGGCGACAAAGGTGGTGCCGCTGTGGCTCGATCCGGTTATGATAATGAAACGCATTTACATGTTTCCTCCGCGGCTATTGCGGCTCGCGGGGCGCGCTCATCGGCCGGGCGGCCTGAGAGTCACAGCGGCAGGCGCACCAGCGCCCGCAGGCCGCCGATCGGCGACGTTTTCAGCACCACGTCGCCGCCGTGGCCGCGTACCACGTCGCGGGCGATGGTGAGCCCGAGCCCGACCCCGCCGGTCTCGGGGTTGCGCGAGGCGTCGAGCCGGTGGAACGCCTTGAACACCTCCTCGCGCTCGTGCTCGGGAATGCCCGGGCCGTCGTCGTCGATGGTGATCTCGACCGCCGCGCCGCGCCGCGCCGCGGCCACGACGACGCGCTCGCCGTGGCGCAGGGCGTTGTCGATCAGGTTCGTCAGGCAACGCTCGAGGGCGTTGCGCCTGACCGCCACCGTGATGTCGCCGCCGCTCGCGAGATCGATGGTGCCGCCCTTGCGGCGGCCGCGGGCGACGACCTCGCCGAGCAGGGCGAAAAGCTCGGTGGGCACCGGCGCCTCGCCGCCCTCGCCGCGGGCGAACGCGAGATAGCCCTCGACCATGTTCTGCATCTCGGCGACGTCGGATTTGAGACTGGCGATCTCGGCTCCGTCGCCGAGCATGGCGAGATGGAGCTTCATCCGCGTCAGCGGCGTGCGCAGGTCGTGGCTGACCCCCGCCAGCATCTCGGTGCGCTGCGAGATCTGGCGCTGGATGCGCTCGCGCATGACGCGGAACGCGGCGCCCGCTTGACGCACCTCGCTCGCCCCTTCGGGCTTGAAGTCGTCGACCCGGTGGCCCTTGCCGAAGCTGTCGGCGGCCTCGGCCAGCCGGCGGATCGGCCGTATCTGCCGGCTCAGGAAGAAGATGGCGATGGCGAGCAGGACGACCGAGGAACCGACCATCCACATGATGAAGATGTAGGTGGTGGAGCTGAACACGCGCTTGCGCGAGGTGGCGATGTGCAACACCCCGTCGTCGAGCTGCACGTCGATAAGGACCCGCTCTTTGGGCTCGCTCCGGTCTTCGACCCGAAACGGCCGCCCCAGGCGCCGCTTCAGCGTGCGGTCCAAATAGGGATAGCGACTGCCGGTTTGGGCCAGCGCGTCCCCGGCCAAGACCGCGCCGGGCTCGAGGCGCGTCTCGAGGCCCATGAACTCGCGCGCCGTGGCCAGCACCGACGCCCGTTCCTCGGCATCGGAAGAGTCGTCGATCAGCTTGACCACCGTCGCGACGTCGCCGGCCAATCCCTGGGCGAGATGGCGGCTGACCGTGTCCCAGTGACGCTCGTAGAAGATGTAGGCCGCCACCACCTGCACCAGGACCATCGGCGTGACGATGATCAGCAGCGAGCGGCCGAACAGCGTGCGCGGCAGCAAGCGTTTGAGGCGCGCCATGGTCCAGGCCCGGTTCCCGATCCGCCCGGCTAGTCGGCGCGCAAGACGTAGCCCGCGCCCCACACCGTCTGCAAATAGCGCGGCGCCTTGGGGTCGGGCTCGATCTTGCGCCGCAGCCTAGCGATCTGCACGTCGACGGTGCGCGCGATGTCGCCGAGACTGCTCTCGCGCCCCAGGCGCTCGCGCGTCAGCGTGACCCCGGGGTTGAGAGCGAACACCTTGAGCAGTTCCGCCTCGCCCGAGGTCAATCGCACCGGTTCGCCGTCGCGGCGCAGTTGCTCGCGGTCGATGTTGAAACAGAACTCGCCAAACGTCACCTCCGGCTGCGGCGCCGCCGGCGGGCCCACGCGGCGCAGGATGTTGTCGATGCGCAAGCGCAGCTCGCGCGGCTCGAACGGTTTCGCAAGGTAGTCGTCGGCGCCGCCCTCGAGGCCGGCGATGCGGTCTCTGGCCTCGTCCATCGCGGTTAGCAACAGGATCGGCACGCGGCTCGTCCGGCGCAGCGACTCGGTCAGCTCGAGCCCGCTTTCGCCCGGCATCATGACGTCGAGCACCAACAGGTCGAAGGAGAGGCTTTCGAGACGGGCGCGGGCGGCGGCCGCGTCCTCGGCGGTGGTCACCAGATAGCCGCTGTCGGAAAGATACTTGCGCAACAGCTCGCGCAAGCGCCGGTCGTCGTCGACCACCAGGATATGCGGCTGGTTCATGGCCTCACCCATGCGCACGGACCGCCCGCGCGCTCACGCCGAGCGCGCCAGGGCGCGCCGGTCGGGCTCGTCGATCAGGCCCATCAGCACCTTGCGGTAGCCTTCGACCGCTTGGCCGCCGGCCTCGCGGTAGGCGCGGGCGATGCGCTCGCGCTGGGTCGCGGTCAGCCGGCGCTCGAGCTCGACGCCCTCCTCGGTCAGGTGGAGCAGCCGCTGGCGGCGGTCGCGGGCGCCCTGGCGCGGGTCGATGAAGCCGTCGCGCACGAGCTGGCCGAGCACCCGCGACAGGCTCTGCTTGGTGATGCGCAGGATGGCGAGGAGCTCGCCCACCGTGATCCCCGGGTTGCGGCCGACGAAGTAGATCACCCGATGGTGGGCGCGGCCGAAGCTGTAGCGGGCGAGGATGGCGTCGGGCTCGGTGGTGAAGTCGCGGTAGGCGTAGAACAGAAGCTCGATGCCCCGGCGAAGCTCCTCCTCGCGCAGGAACAGCGGGTTGGCGGAGGACGTTACGTCAGCCACGTTGACTGATATGCCGTCGAATGATACGGAATGCAAGATCATTATAGCATTGCCCGATCAGGAAATCCCCTGCGATGAGCCTCATTCCCTACGACGACCGCGACGGCGTCATCTGGTACAACGGCGCGGCGGTGCCCTGGCGCGAGGCCAAGCTGCACGTGCTCAGCCACGGGCTGCACTACGCCAGCTGCGTGTTCGAGGGCGAGCGGGTCTACGGCGGCCGCGTCTTCAAGCTGGCCGAGCACAGCGAGCGCCTGGGCCGCTCGGCGCGCCTCATGGACTTCGAGCTGCCGTACGGCGCCGAAGAGATCGCGGCGGCGACCCGCGAGGTCGTCGCGGCGAACGGCATCGCCGAGGGCTACGTGCGGCCCGTGGCGTGGCGCGGCAGCGACATGATGGGGATCTCGGCGCAAAAGAACAAGGTTCACGTCGCGATCGCCGCGTGGGAGTGGGCGGCCTACTTCGGCGACGAGGGGCGCCTGCGCGGCATCCGCCTCGTCTTCGCCGATTACCGCCGGCCGTCGCCCGAGACCGCGCCCGTGGGCAGCAAGGCGGCGGGGCTGTACATGATCTGCATGCTGTCGCGGCACAAGGCCGAGGCCGAGGGCTACGACGACGCGCTGATGCTCGATTGGCGCGGCCGCGTCGCCGAGGCGACGGGGGCGAACTTCTTCATGGTCCAGAACGGCGAGCTGCACACGCCGACGCCCGACTGCTTCCTCGACGGCATCACCCGGCGCACGGCGATCGCGCTGGCCGAGGCACGCGGCGTCAAGGTGGTCGAGCGCGCGATCATGCCCGAGGAGCTGGCCCACGCCGACGAGGTGTTCCTCACCGGCACGGCGGCCGAGGTGACGCCGATCCGCGAGATCGGTCCGCACCACTTCCAGGTCGGCCCCCTGACCCGCCAGCTCGTCGAGGACTACGCCAAGGAGGTCAGGCGGTAGGCATCTTGATGAACGGTCTCCCAACCCGTGTTTGGTTGTGGCCGGTTCTCACGAATCCAACACCACGTCTCGGGCTTTCTCGCAGGCTTTCATCGTTTTGCGCCGGGCCCATATCCGTGCGCCGATGAGGAAACCGAGGACGAGTATGGCGCCCCCCAGAATTTTCGGATTGTTGATCACGGCAACGGTGATCAAACCGCCGAAAAAGTCAGGGAGAACGTAGTTCAGAACGTCGGCGATATGATCCATAATCCAACCGATCGACCACGCGGGGTCAGGGTCGCCGCCTTGCCCGATGCAAGTCGGGCAAATCCAGTAATAGCCAGCGAAAACGACAACGACGAGTGTAAATTCCAGAAACATCCCGTAGAGCCATTTCCTGAAGAGGGTTACTCTGGCGATCTGGGCGCGACAGGTTAGCCAGCCATCTTTCCTGTGGGGTTCGTAAGTTGTGGTCCGCGTGCCGCCAATATCGTTGGTGGCGACCGTTTCGAACGTGTCGGGGAGATGGCCCGGCGCGTAGTTCGCGGTCCTCCTCGCCATCCGCCTGATAACGCTTTCGTGGATTTTGATGTGGCCTGAAATTCTGGCCTTGTTCTTCTTGCCGTCCCCCTTACAGAGTTTCTCGATTTTTCGGGGGTGGTAGCGATAGTAAATGGCGGCGCCGTCTCTGGAATTGTACAACCGGCCATGAACGTGTGCATCTTCAGCCGCTTTTCGTTCAATTCCGGTTTTAAATGTCAGGCCCTGGAGATGCGTCCGGAATATCATCCACTCATGAGGCACATTGGCTACACCGGCCCTTTGATAACCGCCGCCGACGTTTGAGTGCATGCCGGCGAACCATACCTGTTCGACCGATCCGCTCGTACGGGCCGTCTCGTCCCAGACCATCGGCCAGAACGATGTTCTCTCGTCATCGATGGCGAGGGCCTGACAGGCGTGAAGGACATTATCCGTGAGTTCGTAATTGTAGAAACGGTGAGGGAATAATAAATCGGACAGATGGCCCAAACCGACAAGGAGCAAGTTGATGACCCACATGCCGATACTGGTCACATCCGTTCTTTGCGGAAACCCCAGGGCCGAAACCGTATCCCAAACACCGATAAACTCGATCCGGACGGCGCCATGGTTGCCTTCCGACGCCGTGGCCAATGGCGGAATTTCCCCTTTATGTTGTCTGCCGATCTTTACGTATTCCCTAAACGTCTCTTTGACTGCGCCCTTTAGTTCACGGGCATTCATTTTAATCCCGGTCGTGTTCTTGTATTTAATCAGACCACAGGCGGCAACAAATCCGGAAAACGCGCGTACGGTAGCGGCGCCCCGGCTGAACCCGAAGAGATACACTCGATCAGCGGGATTATCGTCATCACCGGGATTGTAATTCTTCACCAAGAACTCGTAGAGATCGCGGACGTTTTGACCGAAACCAATTCCAAACGCACCCCCTGCGGCGCGCAGGTATTTGTTTTTCGCGGTGCCGACGCCGTTGTCGTAGAAGATTATCTGCTCGTTGCCCTCGTTGTGAATGTCGATGCCGTTATAGATTTTGTAGACGTTGCTGTCGGGCGTGTACCCGCCCTTGTTGCCGGTCCCGTCGGCGCAAAGAATGATGTTTTTTGTCATTGGCCCATCCTCCCAAGGTTCTGGTTGATTTACGGTTCCGGTTTTCCTCACAAGGATTTCTTTGTAGAGACTTTGTTGCAATATGCTATTGGCGCGCGAAGGAGCTTGCGCAATTGCTTATTGACGCCGGCTTGTAAATACGAGCGTGACACCGCCATCGCAGACCAAGGCGATCCGAAGTTGCTGCACGGATGATATCGCCTCAACACGTCAGGTATTGCGATTCCGGCACTGGACCGCCCGGCCGGCATTACTTTATCGTCACGATTGTCGTTGCTCGTGTACCCTTTGCACCGGCTTCTTCGACAACGAACTCAATGATCCGAGGGGTTTTCTTATCCGGCTTGGCCGCCTTGTTGATATATCCCACGGTGAGCAAGACTTTCTTATAATTATCGGGCGTGTCGGGACCGGTAAGCCTCAACGCTCCCTCGGTTTTGCCGTCAGCTCCCTTGGTTTTTTCGTCAAATGAAACCTTGATGGTGGCCGTGGCGGTCGCTCCCAAAAACTCCATTCCCTTGTCTTTGACATTGGTGATCGTCACGGTCACCGAGTCCAGCTTGGCACTATCCGAATCCTTTATTGCGACTATTATGACGTCACTACTGACGAGGCCGACTGCTTCGCGGTTACGTATGTCTGGCACTGCATTGAACGTTACATTTTTATCAAGATCAATGCCCTCCTTATTTAGACCGTTCAGATCGACATACGGCTTGTTGGGCAACGCCAACATTCTCTTGGCTCTTTCCTCCAATTCGTCGATCGTTTTTAATTGTGCGCTTACGTTGGCAGCTGCAGTCCGCAGCTTGTTGCGCAGCCCGTCGTAGGTTACCTTCTCTGCCCTGGCCTTTTCCCGTTGTATGATGAGATCGCCCTTGGCTTTCTCGCGCACAGTGCCAGCCGCCGCGACTTGAAATGCGGCAAACTTGTCGGGCCATTCTCCTTGAAGAGACTCCACTTTTTTCCTGTTATTGCCAAGGGTGCCCTGAGTCGTTGTGATCGTCGTTGTGATCAGAGTGTTTAGTTTGGCAGCCTTAGTTTCGACGGCGGACATGTCACTGATTAAGTTTTTGCGATCGTTTTCAATGGCGCGGAGTGGCTTTTTGTCTCTTATTTTTTCCTTGATTTTCTTTAGCTCTTCAATGCGCGGCGTCAACTTATCATTGACGACCTTAAGCGCATTCAGGGCGTCTTGAGCTTTGCTGAACGCAGTCAGCGGAAGAATCGGTTTATCAACCTCCTCTTTCCCAAGAATGCTGTCGAACTCCTTTTTAAATTCTCCAAACCGTTTTAATCCTGGGTCTTGGGCGCGCTCGAGCGATAGCGCGGCCTGCTCCAGCCCAGCGACCAGCGAGCAATTGTCGTGATACAGGATCGCGTCCTTTATGGCGCGTTGGACGGGATATTCCGTCAAACCTTCCTCGCGATTTGCCAAGATATCTTTATATATTTCTTGCCTCTTCTTTCCAAAACCATCAGTTATGACTTGTATAGTCAACATCTGAAAATAGTCTTCATTGAATTCGGCCCTGACCCCGCTAAGAATACCGGCAGTAGCCGAGAGCGCTTGCGAGGTCCCACCCGTAAAGATTCCACCTGCCACACCGGTCGCCGTGGTGAGTGCGCCGAGAATAAAATTCACCCTAGCATCGAGCGCCTTGAGCTCACGTTTAAATTCGGCACAAGCTTGGTTCGACGCCGCCAAGATGCGTTCCTGAACCTGATTTCGCAGCCGCTTATTGACATCACCCTTTTTTGGATCTTCAGTCGTCTTGTGAAATTGTTTAAAGGCTAATTCCAGTTGCCTCCTATTCTCAATATTCTTATTTTCCGACCCGTCTGTCTCAAAAAGCTGCATTTCGCCGCCGGTCAGCACCGCAGCCAAATCGATTTTCTGAAAGGACTTTCGATCGATCAGATTTTCGGTGCCGAAAGGAGCGTGGCGGCCTACGATTTTTTTGTAGGCATCGCTTTCACACCCCGATACGGCGACGGCGCAGCCGAGCAGCATCGTCGAAATCATTAGTTTGCTTTTCATCTTCGCCCCCCCTGTGTCTGTGCCGTGGGGAACTCGTTGTGGGTCCCCTTCCAGCGCGCAACCGTCGTTTTTCGTGCGGTGCTGCGGACACCGCCATTGGGTTCCCGCCCACCCGCGCTGCGGGGACGCTCGCGTGCCTCGCCGTGTGCCTAGCGGCAGGCCCTGCGCTCAGGTTGCAGAAGCGACGGTTGCCTCCCTTCGTTAACCATATCGGTCAGCGATTGAATTGCAAGGAAAATTACACAAAATCTGAAAATAATTCATGTATTCCAAAACCATTAGTTGTAAGTATAGTTTTTTTTTAAATTTATAACTATATTTATCATTTATTATTTTTCATAAAATATTATTCAAATTTTCGAGAATGGCAAAGTTGCTGGTTGAATAATTCAATTATATTTTCTTTTATATCCTATAACTTTTTCAGGATTCTCTTTTGCCCACTCCTTAATGCGTTTCAGCCTTGTTATTTTCATATGATTTCTTTTCTAGACTCTCTAGTGCAACTTTATCCATCATTTTTTTAGCGTTATATTGCTTCTTTTTAGAACTATATTTTTTAGCCAATGCGGTATAGTCCAAATTAGGATTAATACCAGGAATATTACCACCAATCCTCATACCACGTTTAGAACTACCAGCTTCATAATTACTAATCGGAAACTTATTAGCCATTTCTACTCTTGTATCACTAAACAACTTCTCTGCATCATTCTTTTTTTCTGTTTCTTCTGCAAATTCTTTCTCATACCTTTTTATTATTTTTTGTTGTCATTTTGGACAAAATTATTTGACGTTTCTGAAATTTCTTTGAGGCTTTTTTCTGCGGTATTTGGATCATTGTCCATTATTATAGTTTATTTAGTAGCCAAAGAATTATCAAACAACAAAATAGCTTTGCTTTCATCTTTTATATTTTCTTTAAGTATGGCAAATATTCAATATTCCCAAGAGGCAAGGCTTTATAGCCTACTAGTGTTTATATCTCTGTCTTCTGTTTATTTTTTTATTAAATCCAATTGTAAAAGATATTTGA
>JADFMW010000135.1 GCA_022563655.1 Pseudomonadota bacterium | reverse complement strand
GCGACGATCCGGCGGACGAGCATCGCGAGCGACACGCTCGCCCGCGCGAGCAGCGCGGCCAGGGACGGCGCCTCGCCGCGATCCGTGACGCCGATCGTGTTGCAGAGCGACTCCATGCGCTCGGGCTCGGGGGCGGGCAGGCGGCCCGCGACGATGTAGGTCCGCGTCAGGATTTCGAACATGTTCATGTTTCTCACACTTTCTGGCTAAGCCGTGGGATGGTGAAACCGTCATGCTTACGCGTACTCGGCTGGATACAAGGTTTTTAGCTTGACGACAAACGACGATTCGTCACATGATACGTTAGTAAAAATAACAGGTAGTCCATGGCTCGCCGGCTTCCCCCGCTCAACGCGTTGCGTACATTCGAGGCTGCGGCGCGGCGCCTGAGCTTCAGCCGCGCCGGAGACGAGCTGCACGTCACCCATTCCGCCGTCAGCCACCAGGTCAAGGCGCTGGAAGAGTTCCTTGGCGTGACGCTGCTCCACCGCCACACGCGCGCCGTTCGCCTGACCGATGCGGGCCAGGCGTACCTCCCGGTCTTGCGCGACGCCTTCGACCGTATCGCCGAAGTCACCGAGGGGCTGCTCGCCGGGGAGAGCGCCGGCGCGCTGACCGTGAGTGTCACCCCGGCGTTCGCCACCCGGTGGCTGGTGCCGCGGCTGGGTCGCTTCTACGACGCCCACCCCGAGATCGACGTGCGCCTCAGCCCTTCGATCGACCTCGTCGATTTCGCGCGCGACGACGTCGACCTCGCCATCCGCTACGGCCGCGGCGACTGGCCCCCCCTGCGCGCCGATCACCTGCTGAAGCTCGACCGGTTTCCCGTGTGCGCCCCGAAGCTCTTGCAAGGCCGTCACGGGTTGCGCACGCCGCACGAGCTGCGCCACCACACCCTGTTGCACGATGAGTTGCGCGAGGACTGGCGCAACTGGCTGCTTGCGGCGCGAGTCGAGGGGATCGACCTTGCGCGCGGTAAAACGTTCAACGAAACCAGCCTGTTGCTTCAGGCGGCCGTCGCCGGTTTGGGGGTGGCGGTCGCCTATAGCGCTCTCGTCGCTGACGACCTCGCCGCCGGGCGCCTGGTCAAGCCCTTCGACATAACGCTTGCGGACGAGTTCGGCTTCTACGTCGTGTGCCCCGAGGCCACCGCCGATAGACCCAAGGTACGGGCCTTGCGCGAGTGGCTCTTTGCTGAGGTCCGCGTTGGCTGAGCGGCGCGGCTAGCCCGCATCCTGGTGAGAAATGCGGGCTAATCAGCCTGATCGGGGGCGCCCGCGGCGGCGGGAGACGGCGCGGCGGGGCGCTCGGAGGGCAGGAACAGCCCCGCCGCGACGATGGCCAACGCGAGTCCCGAGAGCGTCACGAACAGCCACGTGAAGCCGCCCGTCAGGTCGTGGATGAGCGCCACCATCGGCACGCCCAGCGCGCTCACGCCCAGGCCGATGACGAACTTGGCGCCGTAGATGGTGGCGCGCCACTCGACCGGCGTATAGCGCGCGACCACGCTGTCGAGCACGGGCAGGGCGCCGACGTTGAGGAATACAAACGGCACCGCCACCAACAGCAGGGGCAGGTCGTAAAGGCCCGCGGCGGCCAACAACAAGGGCGCCTCCAGGAGATAGATCGTCACGTACACCGGCTTGACCGCGTGCTTGTCGATGAGGTGGCCGACGATGATCTGGGCGAACCCGGCGACGCCGTAGACGACCGCGACCAAGCCGCCGATCCCCAGCGTGCCGGTCACGAGGCCCGCGCCGCGCTCGGCGAACACCTTGGGCAGCCCGACCGAGATGGACTGGAAGACGAGCCCACCGCACAGCGACGCCACCGCCACGACCGAGAGCGCCCGCAGCATGTCGCGCCGCGTCACCGGCGGCAGGGCCGCGCGGTCGGTCGTGGCGGCGGCGATCTGGCCCGAGCGGGCGAACAGCGAGAACACGAGGCCGGTGGCGACGCAGACGGCGCCGGGGATGATGAAGGCGGCGCGCCAGCCGATGAGGTCGGTCATCGCGCCGGCGATCAGCGCCGCGGCGGAGATGCCCAGGTTGCCGAACAGGCCGTTGATGCCAAGCGCCTTGCCGCGCTTGACGGCGTGGCGCACCACCCAGGCGATGCCGACCGGGTGGTAGATCGAGGCGAACGTGCCGATGAGCGTGAGACCCACGGCGATCTCGAAGGGCGTGCGCGCAAAGCCGGTGAGAATCGAGGCGAAGCCGGTGCCGACGAAGAACGTCACCATCATGCCCGTCGCGCTCCAGCGGTCGCCCAGCCAGCCGGCCGGCAGCGCCCCGGCGCCGAACGCGATGAAGCCGGGCAGCGCCAGCACCAACAACTCGCCGTAGGGGCGATCGAACTCGCTTTCGAGCGCCAGCACCACCGTCGCGTAGAGCAGCATGAACAGATGCGAGTAAAGGTGCCCGACGCTGGTGAAGGCCAGCGATAGGCGAGACGACATCACCGGCATGGGAAACCCGCGGCTCGCTCGCGCAAAATCTTCCGCGTCCACATAGGGCTTTCCGGCCGCGCCGGCAAACCGAAAGTTTTGTTTCGAGGCAATTGGGTGGAGCGGCTTGCCGGGGCGGCTCGGGAGCCGGTCATGCGGCAAGCTCCGGCCGGCGGTCGGCCCACGGCGCGGCCTCTTCGAGCTGCGCCGCGAGGCTCAATAGCGTCGCCTCGCCGCCGAGGCGGCCGATGAACTGCGCGCCGATGGGCAGCCCATCGGCGTTCCAGAACAGCGGCACCGACATGGCCGGCGCGCCGGTGACGTTGGAGAGCGGGGGGAAGGCCGCGAAGCCCTTGAGCTCGGCGATGTAGCTCTCCGCGTCCTCGGTCATCGGATCCAGCGCGCCGATCGCGATCGGCGGCTGCGCCATGGTCGGCGTCAACAGCACGTCGTAGTCGACGAAGAACCGCGCCACTTGGCGCCCCACCCGGTGGATCGCGTGGATCGCGTCGACGTAGGCCGCGCCGCTCACCTCCCGACCCATTCGGGCGAGCGCCCAGGTCATGCGCTCGACGTCTTCGGGCGCCGCCGCGCGCCCCAGCTCGGCCGCGCGCCGCACGGTGTCGGCACGGACGTGGGTCGCGATCACCGTCAGGAACGCCCTGCCCATGGCCTGGTTCTCGTATGTCGGCTCCGCTTCCTCGATGTCGTGGCCGAGGTCGCGGCAGAGCTGCGCGGCGTGCTCCATCGCGGCGATGCAATCGGCGGCGACGGGCACCTCGTTCGGCGTCCGGGCCGAGAAGGCGATGCGCAGCCTGCCGGGATCGACCCCCACCTCGTCGAGGAACGGTCGCGCCGGCCGCGGCGCCCAGTACGGGTCGCCGGCGTCGGGCCCCGCGGCGGCGTCGAGCAGCGCGGCGCTGTCGCGCACCGTGAGCGTGATCGCGTGGGCGCCGCTCATGCCGGCCCAGCTCTCGCCGGCGGCCGGGCCCGCCGGGGTGCGCGCGCGCGTCGGCTTCAGGCCGAACAGCCCGCAGCACGAAGCCGGGACGCGGATCGAGCCGCCGCCGTCGCTGCCGTGCGCCGCCGGCACGATGCGGGCGGCGACCGCCGCGGCCGACCCGCCGCTCGAGCCGCCGGCGACGCGGTCGAGGTTCCAGGGATTGCGCGTCGGCCCATAGAGCGACGGCTCGGTGGTGTAGCTCAGGCCCAGCTCGGGCGAGTTGGTGCGTCCGAAGATGACCAACCCGGCGCGCTTGTAGCGCCTCACGAGCTCGCCGTCGTGGTCGGGGACGAAGCCCTCGAACAGACGCGAGCCGTTGGTCAACGGCGCCCCCGCGTAGGGCGCATGAAGGTTCTTGAGGAGGAACGGCACGCCGCGCAGAGGCCCGTCGGGAAGGCCCGCGTCGATCGCCGCCTCGGCCTGGTCGTACATCCTGACGCAGATCGCGTTGATCTTGGGGTTGTGCGCCTCGGCCCGCGCGATCGCCGCCTCGAGCAGCTCGCGCGCATCCGCCGCGCCGCCGCGCACCAGCTCGGCGAGCCCGAGCGCGTCATGGGACTCGTAGTCGGCAAAGCCGTCCATGGTTCCCTCGAGTATGTCCAATATCACGGGTCGGGCGCCAGGATGACCGCCCGCCGCTACGCCCTCAGCTCGGGCAGGTCCTTATAGAAGTCGAGCGCCTCGGGGTTGGCGAGGGCGTCGGTGTTGCCGACCGGCCGGCCGTGAATCACGTCGCGCACCGCGAGCTCGACGATCTTGCCCGAAATCGTGCGCGGGATGTCGGCCACCTGGATGATCTTGGCGGGCACGTGCCGCGGCGAGGCGCCGGCGCGGACCTCGCGCCTGATGCGCTCGATGAGCCCGTTGTCGAGCTCGAGCCCGGGGCGCAGCACGACGAACAGCACCACGCGCACGTCGCCCTCCCAGTTCTGCCCGACGCAGATCGCCTCGACCACCTCGTCGATCTTCTCGACCTGGCGGTAGATCTCGGCGGTGCCGATGCGCACGCCGCCGGGGTTGAGCACCGCATCCGAGCGGCCGTGGATGATGAGGCCGTCGTGCCCGGTGATCTCGACGTAGTCGCCGTGGCACCACACCCCCGGGAAACGCTCGAAATACGCGGCCCGGTACCTGGCGTCGCCGGGGTCGTTCCAGAAGCCGATCGGCATCGACGGGAACGGCTTGGTGCACACCAGCTCGCCCTTCTCGCGCTTGAGCGCCCGGCCGTCGTCGTCGAACACCTCGACCTTCATGCCGAGCGCCCGCGTCTGCAGCTCGCCGCGCCACACCGGCGCGGCCGGGTTGCCGAGCGCGAAACAGCCCATGATGTCGGTGCCGCCAGAGATCGACGCCAGGCACACGTCGCGCTTGATGTGGTCGTAGACGAAGTCGAAGCTCTCGGGCGCCAGCGTCGAGCCGGTCGAAAGGATCGTCTCGATCCGCGAGAGGTCGTGCGTCTCGCCCGGCTTCAGCCCCGCCTTCTCGATCCCGGCGAGGTACTTGGCCGAGGCGCCGAAGACGGTCACCCCGTGCTCGGCCGCGAGGTCGAACAGGACGTTGCCGTCGGGGTGGAACGGCGAGCCGTCGTAGAGCACGATCGTCGCCCCGCTCGCCAGGCCGCTCGCCAGCCAGTTCCACATCATCCAGCCGCAGGTGGTGAAGTAGAACAGCCGGTCGTCGGGCTTGAGGCCGACGTGGAGTTGGTGCTCCTTGAGGTGCTGGATCAAGGTGCCGCCGGCGCCGTGGACGATGCACTTGGGCGCGCCCGTGGTGCCCGAGGTGTAGAGGATGCAGAGCGGGTGGTCGAAGGGCAGTTGCTCGAACTCGATCTCGCCGCCCGGCCCATCGCCGAGGTAGTCGGCGAACTCGACGGCGCCCTCGAGCCGGCCGAGGTCGGGGGCGTCGGCGACATGGGGCGCGATCACGACGCGCTCGATGCCGGGGATCTGGTCGAGCATGCCCGCGACCCGCTCGAGGCTGTCGATCCGCTTGCCGTTGTAGACGTAGCCGTCGGCCGCAAACAGCACCTTCGGCCCGATCTGGCCGAAGCGGTCGATCACCCCGCCGAGGCCGAAGTCGGGCGAGCACGACGACCAGATGGCGCCGATGCTGGCCGCCGCCAGCATGGCGATCACCGTTTCGGGCACGTTGGGCATGTAGCCGGCGACCCGGTCGCCCGGCCCGACCCCGTCGGCCTTGAGCGCGCGCGCGAGCCGCGCCGTCTGGTCGTGGACCTCGGCGAAGCTGAGCCGGCGCAGCACGCGGGTCTCGCCCCACGAGACGATCGCCGTGACGTCGTCGCGGCGGCGCAACAGGTTTTCGGCGAAGTTGAGGCGCGCTCCGGTGAACCAGCGGGCGCCGGGCATTCGCTCGCCGCCGGTCAGCGCCTCGGTCCATTGGCGCGAGGCGATGATGCCGCCGAACCGCCAGACGCTGGGCCAGAACTGCTCGGGCCGGTCGACCGACCAGCGGTAGAGCGCCGCGTAGTCGGCAAGCTCGACCCCCCACTCCGCTGCCGCGGCCTCGCGGAAGGCGGTCACATTCGCGTTCGCCACGCGCTCGGGCGACGGCGTCCAGAGCGGCGTCCCCATGGCGCCGGCTACCGGGCGCCCGCGCCGGGCGCCGCGAGGGCGCGCTCGCCCGGCCCGGCGGCGCGCCTCGAGGGCCTTATGACGGGTGTGGGATGGATCATGGCGTGGGCGGAACGTTCCGGGCCTGGCTGCTTTCGTCGCCCGCCCATCATCGCGCGCGGGCGCGCAAATGCCCAGCGCCGCGCGCAACCCAGGCCCGAGCCTTGGGCGCTGGTGCGGGCGCGCAGGTGCCCCTATGTTGGGCGGCTATGCAGACGTCTTCGACCGCCACCGCCCTTTCCGACCCGGTCCGCGGGGCGCTGTGGATGACCGCGAGCTGCGTCTTCTTCGCCGTGCTGACCGGGATCATCCGCTACCTCTCGGAGCTGTTCGACCCGCTCGAGATCGTCTTCTTCCGCAACCTGTTCGGCCTCGCCGTGATGCTGCCGTGGCTGCTGAGCGAGGGTCTCGGCACGCTGCGCACGCGCCGGCTTGGGCTCCACGCGTTGCGCGCCGCGATCGGCCTGACCGCCATGATCTGCTGGTTCGTCGCGATCTCGCGCGTCAACCTTTCCGACGCCGTGGCGCTGAGCTTCACGACCCCGCTGTTCGCGACCGCCGTGGCCGTGTTCATGCTCGGCGAGGTGGTGCGCGCGCGGCGCTGGAGCGCCGTGCTCGTCGGCTTCGCGGGCGCCATGATCATCCTGCGTCCCGGGTTCCACGAGATCGCGCCGGCCGCGTTTCTCGTGCTGTTGTCGGCGGCGATGATGGCGATCGGCATGTCGCTGATCAAGATTCTGTCGCGCACCGATTCGACCGGGGCGATCGTGTTCTACATGGTGCTGTTCCTCACCCCCGCGTCGCTGCTGCCGGCGCTGTTCGTGTGGCGCACGCCGACGCCGGAGGAGTTCGTCTGGCTGATCGCCCTCGGCGGCGTGGCGACGCTCGGCCATCTCTGCCTGACGCGCGCCTTCGCGGCGGCCGAGGCGACCCAGGTCGTGCCGTTCGACTTCTTCCGCCTGCCGCTGATCGCGCTCATCGGCTACTTCGCCTTCGGCGAGGCGCTCGACGCGTGGACCGGCCTCGGCGCCGCGATCATCATCGGCTCGTCGGTCTACATCGCCCACCGCGAGGCGGTGCACCATCGCCCCGTCGCCGTGCCCGCGGCGCGCCCCGAGTCGGTCGGGGTCCCGGTGCGGCCGCGCCCCGCAGCCCGCCAAGCGGCGGACTGACTGGGTCAGACAGATTAACTGGGGGTCAGACAGATTAACTGGGTGCAGTATATAGTTTTAGGTTATCCCGGACGACGCTAAAACTATACACTGTCCCCAGTTTCTTCCCCAGTTTCTCCGATGTCCTTTTTGCCCAGGAACGCGCGGGCCGCGGTGAAGTGCTCGGGCTTGAGGCTGCCGCGCACGGCGGCGATGGCGGCGACCAGCACCGAGGCGTCGTCGGTGTAGCCCAGGCCGACGATGAAGTCGGGGATCACGTCCGAGGGCACGATGAAGTACGCCAGCGCGCCCATCAGCACCGCCTTGACGTAGAGCGGCGTGGCGCGGTCGGTCGCGCAGTAGTAAGCGGCGAGCGCGTCCTCGACGAAGGGGACCCGGCCCAGCGTCGCGCGTAGC
>JADFMW010000134.1 GCA_022563655.1 Pseudomonadota bacterium | reverse complement strand
GAGAAATAAAGTTTCCTTTAACACTAACTGCTATAAGTAACATAAAAGGTGCTATTGAGGGTTTTAAGAAATCAAAAGCAATTATCAAACAATCCCTATCCAAAAAGGAGGAAAGATGACCACCACACAACCTGAACGCCTCGCGTTCTCCAAAACGGAAGTCGCCACGTTCTTTGGGGTCTCAGTTCCCACCGTGGAAAGGATGATTCGGAGCGGCGACTTACAGACCATTCGCCTTGGGCAGCGCCGTATCCTCATTCCCAAGATCGAGGTCGAGCGATTGCTTCGAGGTGACCCTTCACCCAAATCCGACGAAGGGAGAATCACCGGTGACTAGAACGTTCGGAAAGCCAGATGGTGGGGCGCAAGCGGTGCGGGATGCCTTGCGGCAAGATGTGCGGAGAATCCTCGCAAACAGCAAACTCAACCCCACGCAGAAGGAAGACAAAGTGATTACGCTGTTACGGGAAGCCTTGGAGAAAGAAGGCCAGTTCTACCGCACCGATGAGGGCACCGCGCTCTACTTTCGGAACCGAGATCGCAAGCTGCTGGCTATCTCGACCAGGGCTGACAGTCCTTTCGGTCAGTTGGTGAGCGCCTTCACCGACCTGAGCGTCAAAAGGGGGGTGATGGCGAACTGCTTGGAACGCCTCCACGCCCATGTGGCGGAGGAGGCCGAAACGGTACAGCCCCACTTTTGGGCTTACAACAGCTTGGATGCAGACGTTATCGCAATCAATGACTTTGGCGGGGGCATGTGGGTTCGCCGTCGTGGCGACACCTGGACGATCAAGCCCAATGGGGACCAAGGGATTCTCTTTTGGACACCGTCTGAGCAGTTGGAGCCTTGGACTCCCGAATTTAGCACAGATCCGTCTGTCCGTGACGAAGATTTGTTCGAGTGGTTCCTGACCCACCCACACTTTGCCGACGACGTAATGACCGCGCAGGACCAGCGGCTCATCTATCGCGCCCTTCTGTTGGCTCCGTTCTTCCCATCACAGAATCGTACCCGCCCTGTCTTGGCTCACCTGGGCTCGAAGCACCAACAACAGCACGATACCGGGAAGACCTTGTGGGGGAAGCAGATCGGCGCGGTATTGATGGGCCGAAGGTTCTTGCCGACGCCCGTTGATTCATCCGAGAAAGGAAAAGAAGCCCTGTACCTTAGCCTCATGCACCAGCCATTCGTGCTGCTCGACAACGTGGACACGGAGATTCCGTGGCTCAACGACCTGCTCTGCGTCTATGCGACCGGTGGACGCCTCCCACGCCGGAAACTCTATTCGGATGCCACCCTTGTCCACATTGAGGCCCACGCTCGGCTGTGCTTGACCAGTCGGAAGGCCCACTTTAATCGTCACGACACTGCCTCGCGGACCATTCCCTTTCGGTTCCAGCCAATCACCGACGCTGAGCGGAAGGAAGAAGGGGCTCTTCTGGAACCTATCCTCGCCCGGCGTGGCCAAATCTGGGCGGGGATCTTAGCGATGGTCGCTCAGGTGCAGGACGCTCTGCCAACACTCCATCCGCCGACCCCGTCCTTGCGCCTAGCCGATTTCGATACCTTTGGTTGGTGCGTGGCCGGGGTTACCCAAGACCAACAGAGTTGGCAGAGGGCCACGGCTCGGCTCAAGCACGCGCAGGCGGGATTTGCGCTGCAAGATGAACCCCTGGTCGCCATCTTCCAAGAGATTCTCCAGATGGGGGATCTCTCGGAGTGCAAAACGTCGGATCTCTTCGCTCAGATCACGCGCACCGCCTCCCAGCTTGGGTTCGCTGGCCGGGTGCCTCGGAATGCGTCAGCTTTCACGAACCATATCAACCAGTGTCAAGGGATGCTGGAAGCGGTCCTCGATGTGCAGATCACCACGCGGGTTCTTCACGGCTATACGTTTATTGCCATCACGAGAGGGACAAGTTGGCAGACTCACGGGGTGGGCGGGGTGACCGCTACAACGGGGTCTTTAACTGAGGGAGGAGAGTATGAAAGATAAAGATAAGGCAGATCCCCGGTCACCCAGGTCACCTTGCCTGTCCGATCAGGACCTGAGCCATCCGCTTCACCTGGTGCTGACACGCTTCGAGGTTCTCCGCGTGGAACTCGCTGGAGAACTGCCCCATTGGCTGACCGCCGGGCCAAACCAGAAGCAGGCACTGGTGAGCCATGGGGCACCCTCGGCTCGGGCAATCACTACCTCGAGGTCCAGTGCGTGACCGAGATCTTCGCCGCCGAGATCGCCGACGCCTACGGCCTGCGCGCCGGCGACGCGGTGGTCAGCATCCACTGCGGCTCGCGCGGCCTGGGCCACCAGATCGGCACCGAGTTCCTGCGCCGCATGGCCGTCGCCGCGGCCGAGCACGGCATCGCCCTGCCCGAGCGCGAGCTGGCCTGCGCGCCGATCGAGTCCGACGTCGGCGCCGCGTACCTCGGCGCCATGCGCGCCGCCATCAACTGCGCGCTCGCCAACCGCCAGATCATCACCCACCTGGCCCGGGCCGCGTTTGCCGAGGTGCTGCCCCGGGCCGAGTTGCGCCTCATTTACGACGTCTCGCATAACACTTGTAAGGTCGAGGAGCACGAGGTGAACGGCCGACGCAAGCGCCTGTTCGTCCACCGCAAGGGCGCGACCCGCGCCTTCGGCCCCGGCCATGAGGACCTGCCGGCGGCGTTGCGCGCGGCCGGCCAGCCGGTGCTGATCGGCGGCACCATGGGCACGGCGTCGTATATATTGGCCGGCACCGAGCACGGCATGTCGCGCGCGTTCGGCTCGGCGTGCCACGGCGCCGGACGCCGGATGAGCCGGCATCAGGCGGCCAAGCTCTGGCGCGGGCGCGACGTGTCGGACCGGCTGGCCGAGCGCGGCATCCTGTTGCGCAGCCGCTCGGCGCGCGGCGTCGCCGAGGAGGCGCCGGGAGCGTACAAGGACGTGAGCGCCGTGGTCGACGCGACCGAGCGGGCCGGGCTCGCGCGCAAGGTGGCGCGGCTCGAGCCGATGCTCTGCATCAAGGGGTGAGGGCCCAGAACCGGCCCCGGGCGCGACGCAAACCGGAGGGTTCGCAAACATAAGCCAGGTTACGCACGACCAGATCGCGCACATCGTGGGCGACATCGATGACGTCAAGGCCGCGGAGATCATCGCCACCGGGGCGAACCTCGAGCAGCTCGAGGAGGCGGTCGCCTGGGCCTCGGGCAGCGGCCGCGTCGGCGAGGACCTGGAACGGCCGCTCGCCGGCGTCGTCGCCGAGATTTACCGGATTCTCACCATCGACCAGGAGTACGGCGAAGAGCGCGACTGATCCCGCCGGCGCTGCAAGCGTCATCGGCGACGCCGTTAAGGCTTCTTTAACGATCAGTATTTAAATTTCATTAACATTGGTTAACCAAAGGTTATATCGCCGGGCGGCCCGGCAAGGCCCGCCCGCCGTCGCGGTGACCAAGCGATCCGACCAGTAAGCGATCCGATCAGTAAGCGATCCGACCTGTACCGGCTTACACCCATGAGGCGCGTCGCGTCGGGAACCCCGGCCGCACGCCACGACCAAGGAGGAGCACCTTGTTAGCCAAGCTAAGGATACCTCGCCAGACCAACGCGGCGCCCATGCAGCGCAAGCGCGTGGCCGCGGCGGATACCTTCGCCGCGCGGCCCGACTCCGCCGTCAGGCTCGAGCGTGCGATCGTTGCCCAGCGTGCGCGGCGGCAAACGGACGCCGAACTCGCACGCGACGTCCGCGCGGCCGTCGGGGCGCGGCTGGGCCATATCGTGGAGTCGCTCGAGGTGAGCGTCCGCGACGGCGAGGTCATGCTTGACGGCGACCTCGAGAGCGGAAATCAGAAAACCATCGTCGATGCAACCGTCGGCGATCTGGCCGGCGTCCGCTCGGTGGTCAACCACATCCGCATCGTCTCGCCCAGCAAACTGGCGATGCGCACGTTGTACCGTTAAGCGCCGGGCGACGGCGAGCGCCGCGCCTGCGGCGGGCGGCTGCGCGGCGCTTGAGCGCAGGTCATCTTTGACTGCGTAAAGATGACCGGATAACGCGCTAGCGCCGGGGTGGCGCGGCCGCGTCGAGCCAGCAGACCTCGGTTTCGATCGCGCCGTCGGCGCGCAGCCCGATGCGGCGGTACGCCGGCGGGTCGGTGCCGACGGCAAGCGAGTCATCGGCCCCCGGGACGAACTGGAAGCAGGTCGAGGGCGAGGCCATCAGCCGCACCCCCTTGCGGGCGCCCTCGAACGGCAAATGGACGTGGCCCCACAGCACGCCGCGCACGTGGGCGTGCCGGTCGAGCACGGCGAACAGCTCGTCCGGGTTCTCCAGGCTGACCGCGTCGCGCCACGCGCCGCCCACGGCCACCGGCTGGTGATGCAGACAGACCAGCGCATGGCGGCCTTGCTGGTCGCCGAGCGCCCGATCGAGGCGCGCGAGCTCATCCGCGTCAAGGCGGCCGTCGTCCTGGCCGGCGACGGTCGAATCGAGCAACACGATCTGCCAGCCGCCGAGAAGCAGGCTTGATCCCACATAAACGCCGTCGCCCGGCAGCACCTCGGCCAGGGTCGGTGCGTCGTCGTGGTTGCCGGGCAGACAGTGGACGGGCGGGTCGAGGCGGGCGAACAGCGCCTTGATGCGGCGGTACGCCTCGGCCGTGCCGTCCTGGGACAGGTCGCCGGTGGCAAGCACGGCGTCGGGCGGCGGCGCCTCGGCGCGCACGCGCTCGATCACCGCGGCGAGCGTCGCTTCGGTGTCGACGCCGCCCAGCCGCTCCGCCGGGTCGGCGAGCAGGTGGCAATCGGTGATCTGTACGAGACGCACTGTTTGTGGGGGCATGCTCGCGCGCCGCCCTTTCGGCTGAGCTTCCAAACCGCGGATCATAGTGCCGTCTGGCAATAGCCTCAACGCACCGCTAAGTTGTGGCCCGACGAACGCGCCCGCAGATGGAGCCGCCAGTGCCCGGTCCGAACGACGACGAACTGTCCCGCCGGCTCGCCGAGGCCGGTTCGGCGCTTTCGGCGGCCGAGCTCGGGGCGCTGATCGGGGGCGTCATCGCCGCGCCCGAGGGCTTCGACCCCGACGCCTGGATGACCCTCGTCGCGCCCGAGCCAGGCGCGGCGCTGCGCGACCGGCTGCGCGCGCTGAAGGCCGAGGCCCAAGCCGCCTACGACGACGGCCTGGTGCGCGGCCCGGCGCCGCCCGGGCGCCTCGCCGCGGTGCGCGCCGAGCTCGACAAGCGGGGGCTCGCGGGCTTCATCGTGCCGCGCGCCGATCGCCATCACAGCGAGTACTTGCCCCGCCGGGCCGAGCGGCTGATGTGGCTCACCGGCTTTTCCGGCTCGGCCGGCTGCGCCGTGGTGCTGGCCGAGGCGGCAGCGGTGTTCGTCGACGGCCGCTACACGCTGCAGGCCGAGGCGCAGCTCGACGGCGCGCTGTTCGAGCGCCGCCACGTCACCGACGAGCCGCCGCCCGAGTGGATCGCCGCCCACCTCGGGCGCGGCGCAAAGCTGGGCTACGATCCGTGGCTCCTGACCCCCGACGAGGTCGAACGCTACCGCGCCGCTTGCGCCAAGGCGGGCGGCGATCTCGCGAGCTGCGCCGAGAACCCGATCGATGCAGCCTGGCGCCAGCGGCCGCCGGCGCCCGTCGCCCCCGTGGTGGCGCACGACTTGCGCTTCGCCGGGCAGAGCGCGGCCGAGAAGCGCGGCCAGGTGGCGCAAAGCCTGCGCGCGGGCGGCGCCGGGGCGTGCGTGATCTCGGCGCCCGATTCGCTGGCCTGGCTGCTCAACGTGCGCGGCGGCGACGTGCCCTATTGCCCGTTCCCCCTGGCCTTCGTCATCGTCCACGCCGACGCCCGCGCCGATCTGTTCATCGAGGCCCGCAAGCTCGCCCCGGGGCTCGCCGCGCACCTCGGCCCCGAGGTCGCGATTCGCGCGCCCGAAGAGCTCGGCCCGGCCCTCGATGCGCTGGCCCGCGGCGATCCGGTCCAGGCCGATCCCATCGCCACCTCGGCCTGGGTGTTCGAGCGCGTCGCCCTGGCCGGCGGCGAGATGCGGCGCGCCCCCGACCCGTGCGCGCTGCCCAAGGCGTGCAAGAACCCGGTCGAGCTCGAGGGCGCGCGCGCCGCCCACCGCCGCGACGGCGCCGCGCTGGTGCGGTTCCTGAGCTGGTTCGAGAAGGCCGCGCCGGGCGGCGGGCTGACCGAGATGGACGCGGCGGCACACCTCTATGCGCTGCGCGCCGAGAACGAGCTCTACCGCGGCCCCAGCTTCCCCACCATCGCCGGCGCCGGGCCCAACGGCGCCATCGTGCATTACCAGGTGACGAACGAGACCAGCCGCCGCATCGGGCCTGGCGAGCTGTTCCTGATCGATTCGGGCGGCCAGTACCTCGACGGCACCACCGACGTCACCCGCACCGTCGCCGTCGGCGCGCCGAGCGACGAGCAACGCCGGTGCTTCACCGCCGTGCTCAAGGGCCACATCGCCGTCGCCGCGACGCGCTTCCCGGCCGGCACATCGGGCAGCCAGCTCGACACCCTCGCCCGACACGCGCTGTGGCAGATGGGTCTCGACTACGACCACGGCACCGGCCACGGGGTGGGCAGCTACCTCGGCGTCCACGAAGGGCCGCAGCGCATCAGCAAGATCCCCAACACCGTGGCGCTCAAGCCGGGCATGATCTGCTCCAACGAGCCCGGCTACTACAAGGCGGGCGCCTTCGGCATCCGCATCGAGAACCTGGTGTGCGTCGTCGAGCGGCCGGACGCCCAAGCCGCGAACGGCGCCGAGCGCGCCATGCTCGGCCTCGAGACGCTGACCCGGGCGCCGATCGAGCGCAACCTGATCGCAGCCGAGATGCTGAGCGCGGCCGAGGTCGCCTGGCTCGACGCCTACCACGCCGAGGTGCGCGAAAGCCTTACGCCGCTCATCGACCGCGACGCCGCCGCCTGGCTCGCCGACAAGACCCGGCCGCTCGCCGAAGGTTGAGGCGGCGGCGGCGGCGTCGCGTGGGCGCGTGACCCCGTGGGCGCGGCTCGGAAATGTTGCAATGCAAGACCTGACCCCGTGGACGCGGCCCGTTCGGCGTGACCCCGTTCGGCGCCGTTCCTGGCGTCGGGGCGGCGGACGCGCGGACCCGACCGCACCGACCGGGAAGTCGGTCAGAGCCAGCGCCTCACCGACGCCTTGTAGCGCAGGTATTCGTCGCCGAACTTGCCTTCCAGGTAGAGCTCCTCGCGCGCGATCACGCCGTAGTGCATGACGGCAAGCGCCGGCGCGAGCAGCGCCGCGGCCCACGGGTTGTCCGCGGCGACGGCGAGGCCCAGGTACGCCAAGCTGAGCGCCACGTAAATGGGGTTGCGGGACAGGCGGTACGGTCCGCCGGTGACGACCGCCGTGGTCGGCTTGCGCGGCTCGAGGCTGGTGCCGGCCCTGCGGAGTTGCCGCAGGGCGAAGGCGAAGATCGCCCCGCCGAGGGCGAACAACGCGAGCCCGGCGGGGTAGCGCGCGCCCCCCGTCGCCAGCCCGGCCGGCCACAGGTAATCGAGCGCCAGCCCGAGCGCCAGGAACCCCAAGTAGATGAGCGGCGGCGGCGCGATGACGCCGGCGGTGTCGCGGTCGTTTCGCTCAGTTGCCATTATCTCCTCCCAAGAGCCCGGTTTCTCCGCCCGCGAGCGCCAGCCACTCGGCCT
>JADFMW010000133.1 GCA_022563655.1 Pseudomonadota bacterium | reverse complement strand
GGAGCTTCATCGGCAAGCGCCGCTTGGAGCGGGCCCTGGCCGCCCGCCCCGATCTCCGCGTCGAGGTCGTGTGGCGGGCGGTGCCGGGCGAGCGGCGGAACGCGAGCGTGGATCGCAGGAAGAAACGGAGGCCAAACTCATGAACATGAAACGCATGCTGTGTTCTCTCGTGCTTATGATTGCGATGGGCACGATGGGGCTGCTAGTCGGATCCAAAAGTGCTTCAGCTCAAGACGTTGCGCGTGGCTCAAATGCTCCAATCGTGTTCGCCGACCTAGGGCTGGAGCTTGATGGTTCCACCTGGAGAGGATCGTGGACCGGTGGCAACTATTTCAATTCGGGCTTCGCGAAGCTCTTTCTGGTAATGATGCCTAACAACACCGTCAACGCACGGTTCACGATCGATACCGCGGAGGGCGTCTCTACATTCTGGATGAAAGGAACACTGAGCGAAAACGTGATGAGTCTGACGCGCACAACAAGTAAGGTCACACTTACGCTCTCCGGAAAAAAAAGCGGTGAGCTTATGCTGAAGGGAAGCTATGACCTAACCGGCGGCTTTTATGCCGGTTACTACGGAACCTACTATTTCAAAAAGACGAAATAGCGACCGTAATTACAAAGCTATTTTGAACCACCTTGAACTTCTCGCCGGCAGGCGCGCCTCGGTCGTTTGGGATCAAGATTTAGGTGACGCACAATATTTTTTTCGCGACCCGAGGTTGCGAGGATGTTGGAGGCCGATGAGATCGCGCAAATCGCGGTCTAATTCGATGCCCGCAGTGAGAGCGCGTTGGCCGTAGAGTAGGCCTCGGCGCCGCTTCCGCCCGCCGCCACCATGGGCTTGGCTCGCGCGCGCGTCCTCGGCTACACTCGCCGCGTGCGCATCGACATCTTCTCCGACGTGATCTGCCCCTGGTGCTTCATCGGCAAGCGCCGCTTGGAGCGGGCCCTGGCCGCCCGCCCCGATCTCCGCGTCGAGGTCGTCTGGCGGGCGTTCCAGCTCAACCCGGACATGCCGCCCGCGGGCATCGAGCGGCAGAGTTACATTATCGCCAAGTTCGGCTCGGCCGAGCGCGCCGAACACCTCTACGCCAATATCGCCGAGACCGGCGCCGAGGAAGGCCTCGCCTTCGAGTTCGGCCGCATCCGGCGCACGCCCAACACGGTCAACGCACACCGCCTGATCCTGCTCGCCGGCAGGAACGGGTGCCAGGACCAGGTGGTGGAGCTGCTGTTCCGCCGCTACTTCCAGGAAGGCGTGGACATCGGCGAGGTCGAAAGCCTGGTCGCGGCCGCGGCCGACGCCGGCCTCGACGCCGACGAGACGCGCGCCTATCTCGCCTCCGACCGCGACGTCGAGGCCGTGCGCACCGAGGACCTCGAGGCCCGCCGCCTGGGCGTGACGGGCGTGCCCTGCTTCATCGCCGAGGGCCGCTACGCGATTTCGGGCGCCCAGACGCCCGAGGTCTTCCTGCGCGTCTTCGAGACCGCCGAGCGGGCCGCCGCGGCCGAGTGAAGGCCGCCCGAGGCCATCACGCCGCCCAAGGCCATCACGCCGCCCGTCTCACGATCTCGACGAGGTCGCCGAGGATCTCGCGGACGCCGCCAAGACGCGCCTCGACGTCGGCCCAGCCCCGCTTGATGACGAGCCTGTGGTCGGGACGCAGCCTGACTCCGTCGGGCTGGCGGCCGATGAACTCGACCAGCCCCGCCGGATCGGCGAAGCTGTTGTCGTGGAACGCGAGCACCGCTCCGGTCTCGCCGGCCGTGAGCTTCTCGACCCCGGCCTCGCGGCACTGCCGCTTGATCGCGACGATGCGCAACAGATGCTCGACCGCCGCCGGCAGGGCGCCGAAGCGGTCGATCAACTCGGCGGCGAAGGCGTCGATCCCGGCCTGCTCCTCGAGCGCGGCGAGGCGCCGGTAGAGCCCCAGCCGCACCCCCAGGTCGGCGACGTAGTCGTCGGGAATGTACACCGAGGCGCCGATGCTGATGTGCGGCGTCCAATCCGTTCGCGCCGCCGGCTTGACGCCCTCCTCGGCCGCGCGCGTCTCGGCCACGGCCTGCTCGAGCATGTGCTGGTAAAGCTCCAGCCCGACCTCGCGGATGTGCCCCGACTGCTCGGCGCCGAGCAGGTTCCCGGCGCCGCGGATGTCGAGGTCGTAGCTCGCCAGGCTGAACCCGGCGCCCAGGGTGTCGAGCTTGTGCATGACCTCGAGCCGCTTGGTGGCGGCCTCGCTGAGCCCGCCGTGCGACGGCAGCGTCAAATATGCGTAGGCGCGCACCTTCGCCCGGCCGATGCGGCCGCGGAGCTGGTAGAGCTGGGCCAGCCCGAACATGTGGGCGTTGTGGACGATCATGGTGTTGACGTTGGGGATGTCGAGGCCCGCTTCGATGATCGCGGTCGACACCAGCACGTCGTAGGCGCCGTCGTAGAAGGCGTGCATCGCCTGCTCGAGCGCGCGCGCCGTCATGCGCCCGTGGGCGGTGACGATCTTGACCTCGGGCACCAGCGCGCGCAGGCGCTCGGCCGCCTTGGCGATGTCCTCGATGCGCGGGCAGACGAAGAAGCTCTGCCCGCCCCGCAAGTGCTCGCGCAGGATCGCGTCGCGCACCACGACGGGGTCGTACGGCATGATGAAGGTGCGCACCGCCAGGCGGTCGACCGGCGGGGTGGCGATAAGGCTGAGCTCGCGCACCCCGGCAAGCGCCATTTGCAGGGTTCGCGGGATCGGCGTCGCGGTCGGCGTCAACACGTGGACGTCGGCGCGAAGCCGCTTGAGCCGCTCCTTGTGGGCGACGCCGAAGTGCTGCTCCTCGTCGATCACCACCAGGCCGAGGTCGCTGAAGCGGATGGTCTTGCCGAGCAGCGCGTGGGTGCCGATGACGATGTCGACCTGGCCGTCGGCGAGCCCCTGCTTGACCGCCGCGGCGCGCTTCGGCGACACCAGCCGCGACAGCTGCTCGACGCGCACCGGCAGCCCGGCGAAGCGCTCGTGGAAGGTGCTGAAGTGTTGCCGGCTCAACAGCGTGGTCGGCACCACGACGGCGACCTGCTTGCCGCTCATCACGGTCACGAAGGCAGCGCGCATCGCGACCTCGGTCTTGCCGAAGCCGACATCGCCGCAGACCAGCCGATCCATCGGCCGCCCCGAGGCGAGATCGGCGAGCACGTCATCGATGGCGCGCTGCTGGTCCTCGGTCTCGACGTAGGGGAAGCGGGCGCAGAACTCGTCGTACAGGCCCTCGGGCGGGGTCACGACGGCGGCCGGGCGCAGCCGGCGCGCCGCGGCCACGCGCAACAGCTCGCCGGCCAGCACCTTGATGCGCTCCTTGAGCCGCGCCTTGCGCGCCTGCCAATGGGCGCCGCCCAGCCGGTCGAGGGCGGCGGCGGCGGCGGCCTCGCCGTAGCGCGACAGCACCTCGATATTCTCGACCGGCACGTAGAGCTTGTCGCCGCCGGCGTAGAGGAGCCGGACGCAGTCGTGCGGCGCGCCCTCGCGGGTCAGGATTTCGAGACCGTCGTAGCGGCCGATGCCATGGTCGATGTGGACGACGAGATCGCCCAGGCCGAGGCTCGAGACCTCGGTGATGAAGGCGTCCGAGCGCCGGGTCTTGCGCGGCGGCCGCGCCAGCCGGTCGCCGAGGATGTCCTGCTCGCCGAGGACGACGAGAGCGTCGGTTTCGAACCCGCGTTCGAGGCCGAGGACGAGCAAGCCCACGGCGTCCGCGGCGAGGCCCTGCGCCGCGCTCCAGCCGTCCACCGGCGCCACGCCGACCAGCCCGTGGTCGGCCAGCACGCCGGCGAGCCGGTCGCGCGATCCCTCGCTGTAGCAGGCCAGCAGCACCCGGCGCCCCTTGGCGCGTTCGGCCGCGAGGTAGTCGCGCACCGCGTCGAACAGATTGGTCTCGGGGCGCGTCCGCTCGGCAGCGAAGTCGCGCGCCGGCTTGCCGCCCGCGTCGATGACCGGCACCTCCGCCGCCGCGGCGTGAAACGGCGTCAGCTGCGCCACCGCGCGCTCGTCGAGCAGCTCGTCCCACTCCGCCGCGTCGAGGTAAAGCCGCTCGGGCGGCAGCGGGCGATACACGGTTGGCGTCGCGGCGGCGCCCCGGGGCGGCTCGCGCCGCGCCGCGTAATAGTCGGCGATCGCCGCGAGACGCAAGTCCCGCGCCTCCTCGACGAGGGGATCGAGGGTGAGCGCCGCGTCGGGGAGGTAGTCGAGCACGGTCTCGAGGCGGTCGTGGAACAGCGGCAGCCAGTGCTCCATGCCGAGGTGCTTGCGCCCGGCGCCGACCGCCTCGTAGAGCGGGTCGTTGCCGATCACCGTGCCGAACAGCTCGCGGTAGCCGGCGCGGAAGCGGTCGATCGAGTCGGCGTCGAGGCAAACCTCGCTGACCGGCCTGAGCACGAGGCGTTCGACGCTCTCGGCGCTGCGCTGGGTGAGCGGGTCGAACGAGCGAATGCTTTCGACCTCGTCGCCGAACAGGTCGATGCGCAAGGGCGCCGGCGCTCCCGGCGGGAAGACGTCGACGATACCGCCGCGCGGGGCGTAATCGCCGGCCTCGAACACCGAGCCCGCCCGAGTATAGCCGTTGCGCTCGAGGTATTCGGTCAGCGCCTCGAGCGCGAGACGGCCCCCCACCGCCACCTCGAGCCGCGCATCGGCCAGGGCACCGCGCGCCGGCACCCTCTGCAACAGCGCGTTGACCGTGGTGAGCACGATTCGCGCGCCCGAGCCAGTGGACCGCGTGGACCGCGTGGACCGCGTGGGCCGCGGCGGCGCCAGGCGCGTCAGCGTGTCCATGCGCTGGCTGACGATCCCGGAGTTCGGCGAGACCCGGTCGTAGGGCAGGCAGTCCCAGGCCGGGAGCAACAGGCACTCGACATCGGGATGGAAGAATCCGAGCGCTTCGGCGAGCCGCGCCATGCGCGCGTCGTTGCAGGCGACGTGCAACAGCTCGCGCCCCGGCGCCGCTGCGGCGACATCGCCGAGGACGACGGCGTCGTAGCCTTCCGGCGCGCCGGCGATCACCACCCGCCCCGGTCTGGCGAGGATGTTTTCCAGCGATTTCAAGTCATCGCGACTGATACGTAAAGTTCCTCAAAAGCTTTAGGACGCCGCCGTCGCACGACGCCGGCGCCGGCTTTTCGCCGTTGATCCACTGATAGAGGTCGGGGTCCGGGGTGGCGAGCAGGGCCTCGTAACCGTCGAGCTGTTCGGGGGTCAGTTGGTCGAGACGGGCATCGGCGAATCGCCCCAGCATCAGCTCGATCTCCTTGGTGCCGCGGTACCAACTGCGGAAGCGGAGGCGTTTGCGCCGGACGTCGATCGGCTCGTCCATGACTGTCTCCCAGCGTCGCTTTAGCTTAAGCTGTCACCGCCACCCTGTCAGCCATTCCCCTGGGAAGCGGGAGCAACTGTCCGTGTCGCGGCCACAACATCGTGAACGTGCAGGCCGCTCGCCTCGGCCGCGGAAGCCCTGAAGCTTGGCGCGCCGGCCGCAGGTCTTGTTTCCCTTGTTCGCCGAGGTCACCGCTCTGCCCGGCGTCGGCCCCCGGCTGGGCAAGCTCGTGGCCAAGGTCGCCGGGCCGCGGGTCGCCGATCTGCTGTGGCATCTGCCCACGGGGCTGATCGACCGCCGCTTCGCGCCCAAGGTGGCGCAAGCGCCGAGCGGCCGCATCGCCACCATCACGGTGCGCGTCGAGGCGCATCTGCCGCCGAGGGCACCCCGCCTGCCCTACAAGGTGCGCTGCGCCGACGACACCGGCATCCTGCATCTGGTGTTCTTCCACGCCCGCGAGGACTACCTGCGCAAGGTGTTGCCGGAGGGCGAGACGCTGGTTGTCAGCGGCCGGGTCGAGGGGTTCGGCGGCGAGGTGCAGATGGTCCATCCCGACCACATCGCGCCGCTTGCCGACCTCGCCAGCCTGCAGACGGTCGAGCCGGTCCACCGCCTGACCGAGGGCTTGACGCTGAAGCCGCTGGCCAAGGCGGTGCGCGAGGCCCTCGGCCGCGCGGCCGACCTCGACGAGTGGCTCGATCCTGAGTTCCTCCGCCGCCAGGGCTGGCGGTCCTGGCGGGCGGCGCTCGCGGCGGCTCACGCGCCGACCGACGAGTCCGGCCTCGAGCCCACCGACGCCGACCGCAGCCGCCTCGCCTACGACGAGCTGCTCGCCAATCAGCTCGCCCTCGCCCTGGTGCGGGCCCACCAGAAGCGCCAGCCGGGCCGCTCGCTGCGCGGCGACGGGCAGCTTCGGGAGCGGGTCGCGGCGGCCCTGCCCTACCGCCTGACCGGCTCGCAGCATCGCGCGATCGAGGAAATCGCCGCCGACATGGCCGAGCCGAGCCGCATGCTGCGGCTGCTTCAGGGCGACGTGGGCAGCGGCAAGACGGTGGTGGCGCTGTTCGCCATGCTGCTTGCCGTCGAGGCCGGGACGCAGGCGGCGCTGATGGCGCCGACCGAGATCCTCGTACGCCAGCACCACGCCGTGCTCGCGCCGCTCGCCGACGCCGCCGGGCTGCGCATCGGTCTGCTCACCGGGCGCGACAAGGGCAAGGCCCGCGACGCCGTGCTCGCCGGCTTCGCCTCCGGCGAACTCGCCATGGCCGTCGGCACCCACGCGCTGTTCCAGGAGGGCGTCGAGTTCCGCGACCTCGGGCTGGCGGTGATCGACGAGCAGCACCGCTTCGGCGTCCACCAGCGCCTCACCCTGGGGGCCAAGGGCCGCGACGTGCACATGCTGGTGATGACCGCGACGCCGATCCCCCGCACCCTGATGCTCACGGCCTACGGCGACATGGACGTCTCGCGGCTTACCGAGAAGCCGGCCGGGCGGCGGCCGATCGCCACGCGCGCCCTGCCGCTCGCGCGCCTCGACGAGGTCGTCGCCGCGGTGCGCCGCGCCATCGGCGACGGCGCCAAGGCGTACTGGGTGTGCCCGCTGGTCGAGGAATCGGAGGTCATCGACCTCGCCGCCGCGGACGAACGCAAGGCCCAGCTCGAGACCCGCTTCGGGGAGCGCGTCGGGCTGGTTCACGGCCGCATGAAGGGGGCCGAGAAGGACGCGGTGATGGCGGCCTTCGCCGAGGGCGCGGTCGACGTGCTGGTGGCGACCACGGTGATCGAGGTCGGCATCGACGTGCCCCAGGCCACGGTCATGGTCGTCGAGCACGCCGAACGCTTCGGCCTGGCCCAGCTCCACCAGCTGCGCGGGCGCATCGGCCGCGGCGACGCCGAATCGACCTGCCTGTTGCTCTACGCCCAGCCGCTCGGCGAGACGGCCCGGGCGCGGCTCACCATCCTGCGCGAGACCGACGACGGTTTCCGCATCGCCGAGGAGGACCTCAGGCTGCGCGGCGCCGGCGAGCTGTTGGGGACCCGCCAGAGCGGCCTGCCGGCCTTCCGCCTTGCCGATCTTGCCGTCCATGGCGAGCTTCTCGCCGCCGCGCGCGACGACGCCCGGCTGATCCTCGACCGCGACCCCGAGCTGGCGACGCCGCGCGGCCAGGCCTTGCGCACCCTGCTCTACCTCTTCGAGCGCGACGCCGCAGTCAAGCTTCTGCGCTCGGGCTAGGGCCTTCTCGCGGCGGCGGCGGATCAGCCGCGCTTGCCCCCGCTCACCGCCACCGGCGCATCTTCCGGCCGGCAGGGTATCTTGGCTGCCTGCCTTTCCTCGTCGGGCCGCGTGTCGGGCGGCGTGTCGTCGCCGCCCGAGATTACCAT
>JADFMW010000132.1 GCA_022563655.1 Pseudomonadota bacterium | reverse complement strand
CGCGTCCCGGGAACCGGCACATGGTCACCAGCCAGGCGTTGCCGACACCGGTGACCAGCACGACGACGCCGACACCGACCATCAGGACGAACGAGTTTACCACGTAGCCGGGCAGTACGGTGGCGCTGAGATGCGACCAGACTTCGCCCGACGGAACGAACAGGCTCGCCAGCACGACGACGATCGGCACCGCGACGAGCGCGGCGATCGACGCGGCGGCGAGGCTCCAGAGGCTCCAGCCATCGAGGCCGAGCCACCGTCGCGAACCGATCGCGGGAATGGCGAGTGACAAGGTCGTTGCCCGCTGCGATGCGTGCCGTCGCTAGCGCGCGCGCGTCCGAAGCGCTGGCAATACACGGTCGGCCGCAGCTCGGCCAGCGGCGCCGTCATATCGTCGAGCGGTGTTGCGAATGATTATCATTCTCTCTCCGTCAAGCGAATCTACCCGGTCGAACCATCGAGCGCAAGCGCACCGCCCGAACCGCTTCGCCGGCCAAACCGCCGCGCCCCGGCCGGATTCAGTCCACAGCTATATAATCGCTCGAGGAACGATTGGTAAGATTATTGTTTATAAACGCTTTATGAGGACCGTGACGGCATACGTAGCACGCGCTCAGGCGTCGGGGTCGGCCGCCTCGTCATTGGCTTCCGCTTGATCGACGGCCGCCTCCCCGCCTTCCGCCTGAGCGTCGGCTCCGCCGATATCGAAGCCGAGCGTGCCCTGCCGCGCGTCCAGCAGACCTGCGGCGCGCAGCTCCTCGACGCCGGGCAGATCGTCGAGCGAGTCGAGGCTGAAGTGATTGAGGAAGGTATCGGTCGTCAGCCAGGTCGCCGGCCGGCCCGGTGTACGGCGCCGGCGACCGGGCCGCACCCAGCCGGTTTCGACCAGGATATCGAGCGTGCCGCGGCTCAGGCTGACGCCACGCAACGCCTCGATCTCGGCGCGCGTCACCGGCTGGTGGTAGGCGATGATCGCCAGCGTCTCGACCGCGGCGCGCGACAGCTTGCGCGTGACGTCGACGTGCCGGTGCAGGTCCGCCGCCAGGTCCTCGGCGGTGCGCAGCGCCCATTTGCCGGCGACGCGCACGAGGTTGACGCCGCGGCCGTCGTAGTCGTCCTTGAGCCGCGCGATGAGCGCGCCGACGTCGGCCTCGGGCGGCAGCCGCTCGCTTAGCGTCGCCGTGTCAAGCGGCTCGCTGGCGGCGAACAGCAGCGCCTCGAGCAGCCGGAGGTCGCGCGCGTCGCCGGTCATCTGGCGCCGCCGCGGGTGCGCAAATAAATCGGCGCGAACTCGCCCGACTGGCGCAGCCGCACCCGTCCCTGGCGGGCGAGCTCGAGGCTGGCGGCGAAGGTCGCGGCGAGCGCCGAGCGCATGATCAGCGCGTGGGCGACGCCGGGGGGCAGAAAGCTGGCCAGCGTCTGCCAGCCGCGCGCCCCGCCCAGCAGGCGCGTCAGCCGCCGCAGCGCCTGGTCCATCGAGTGCAGCTTCGACGGCTCGATCGTGAGGCGTCCGGGGGACGTGCGCCGCCTGTGGTCGGCGTAGGCCCTGAGCAGATCGTAGTACGACAGCTCGTAGATGGGATGGGCGATCATCCGCACGCCCTCGGGCGCGCCGCGCGCGAACACGTCGCGGCCGAGCAGCGGGCGGCCCATCAACTTGGCGCCGGCCACGCGCATCGCCTCGAGCCGGCGCAACTGCAAGGCCAGCGCCGAGGCGATCTCCTCGCCCGTCGGCTCGTCCTCGGCCGGCGGCTCGGGCAGCAGCAGCCGTGACTTGAGGTAAGCCAGCCACGCCGCCATCACCAGGTAGTCGGCGGCGATCTCCAGGCGCAGATCGCGCGCGCTCTCGATGAACGAGAGGTACTGGTCGGCGAGCTGCAGGATCGAGATGCGCGCGAGGTCCACCTTCTGCGTCCGAGCCAGCGCCAGGAGCACGTCGAGCGGCCCCTCGTAGCCGTCGAGGTCGACCACCAGCCGGCCCGCGTCGGCGTCCCAGCGCGCGCGGTCGCGCACGTCGTCGGGTTCGAACTTCTCGATCGTCATGTCCGTCGCTAGCCCAGCCCCAGGAGAAGTGCCGCCAACCCGTCGATCAGCCCGCGGTCAACACCGGCGATGAACGAAATCGCCGTGATGACGTAATCGCTTGGCACCCAGACAAGCCAGTAAAAAACGTGCAAGCTGACGCCGAGCCAGTCGCCGATGATCGGCACAACGAACAGTAACCCGATGATGATCGGTATGCCCAGGCGCTCAAGCCGCGCCAACCTCAGCGCCAGCCTTCCGGGCAGCAGGCCGACCGCAACCCGCCCGCCGTCGAGCGGCGGCAGCGGAAACATATTGAATACCGCCAGAATGACATTGATGAGCAGGGACGCCACCAGCGCCAATGCCGTCCACCGAGCCAACGCCTCCGGCAGCCAATGGACAAGTTGCAGGAGCAAGGTCGAGAATAGCGCAAGACCCAAGTTGACGCCTGGCCCGGCGAGCGCGACCCAGATCATATCGCTTTTCGGGCGGCGCAGCCGCGCGAAATTTACCGGAACCGGCTTCGCGTAGCCGAATAGTACCGGCGAACTGACAATCAGCAACAGGGCCGGCAGCACCACCGTGCCGAACGGATCGACGTGGCGCAACGGGTTGAAGGTGACGCGGCCCGCCCGCCGCGCCGTGTCGTCGCCGAGCCGGTCGGCGACCCAGCCGTGCGCCGCCTCGTGCAGGGTGATCGCGACGACGACCGGAATCACCCACACCGAGGCGCCGTGGACGAAGGACAGGAACTGATCCATGCCGCGTCTCTTAATCGCCGGCGAGGAGCGAGTCGAGTCGCGCCGTCGCCCGGGCGGCGTCGAACGGCTCGGGCGGTGCGTGCCGCGCGTGCGCCGCGGCGAGGCGCCCCAGGGCGGCGTCGCTCAGCGGCGCCGCAGCCGAGGCCACCTCGCCCATCTCGTCGAGATCGCCGGTGCAATGGGCGACGGCGTCGCAGCCGGCGGCGAGCGCCGCCCGGGTGCGCTCGCCGAGCCCGCCGCTCAGCGCCCGCATCGATATGTCGTCGGTGAGCAGCATGCCGCCGAAGCCGATCTCGCCGCGGACAACGTCCTCGATCACGCGCCGCGATAGCGTCGCCGGCAGCTCGTCGAGGGCGGTGTAGACGACGTGCGCCGTCATCGCCCACGGCGCGTCGGCGAGCGCCGCGAACGGCGCGAAGTCCGTCTCCCGCAACGCCTCGAGAGGCGCCTCGACGACCGGCGCCTCGAGGTGGCTGTCGCACATCGCGTGGCCGTGGCCCGGCGTGTGCTTGATGAGCGGCAGCACGCCGCCGGCCAGCAGCCCGGTGCAAACCTCGGCGCCGAGCATGGCGACGATGCGCGGATCGGCGCCGAACGCGCGGCTGCCGATGACGTCGTGCGCGCCGGTTGCCGGCACGTCGAGCACCGGCGCGCAGTTGACGCTAATGCCAAGATCATGGAGCTCGGCGGCGATCAGGCGGGCGTTGAGCCGAGCCGCCTGGCGCGCCGCCGCGAGGTCGTGCCGGGCAAGCTCGCCGAAGCGTTCTGCCGCCGGCGCGGCGCGCCACTCGGGAGGGCGAAGCCGCGCCACGCGCCCGCCCTCCTGGTCGATCAACACCGGCGCGTCGGCGCGCTCGACCGCGTCGCGCAGGCTCTCGACCAGCGCCCGCACCTGCTTGGCCGTATTACAGTTACGCTCGAACAAAATGAACCCGAGCGGCCGCGCGGCGGCGAAAAAGCGCCGCTCCCCGGCGGCGAGGCGCGGGCCGGCGCAGCCGAAAATCACAGCCCTGCGGGGGTCGGACTCGGAACTCGACAACGAAACCGGATCGTTCTGTGGCGCTTTGCGCGTCGATGCGCGCGCCAAAACTAGCCGCGCCGCTTGCCGTTGGCCACGAAAATCTTGGTCTTACTCGGCGCGCTCGGCCGCCGGCCGATCGCGCCCGCGATTATCCGTGGTTTCGCGCGTGCGGACGCGCTACCTTTCCGCCCCGGGCTGGTCGCACGTGCGTGTTTAAAGGTGCCTCATGCGTTCACTCAAGACTGCGGTGATTGGCGTCGGCTATTTCGGTGAGTTCCACGCTCACAAATACGCCGTCTTGCCACAGGTCGAGCTGGTCGCGGTTGCGGACATCGACCCGGCGCGCGCCGGCGCGGTCGCAAGCGATCTCGATGTGCGAGGAGTGACCGACTATCGCGATCTCTTGGGAGTCGTCGACGCTGTCAGTATCGCCGTGCCGACCGCGGTCCATTACGAGGTCGCCCGTGCGTTCTTGGAAGCGGGCGCCCATGTGCTCGTCGAGAAGCCGATGACTGACGATCCGGCCACGGCGCGGGCTCTGGTGGACCTGTCGAAAGCAAAAGCTCGGGTACTGCAGGTCGGTCATATCGAGCGCTTTAGCGGCGCCCGCTTGGCCCTCCACGACGTCATCAGCGAGCCGATGTTCGTGGACTGCCAGCGCGTCGCGCCGTTCAAGGCGCGGGGCAGCGACATCAACGTGATCCTCGACATGATGATCCACGACCTCGATTTCGTCCTCGACTTGGTAAAGGCTCCGATTAGGGACATCGACGCTATCGGCGTGCCGATCGTTAGCGACGAGGAGGATATCGCCAATGCCCGCATCCGATTCGCGAACGGCTGCGTCGCCAGCATCACCGCGAGTCGCGTGAGCCGCAAAACCGAGCGCGTAATCAGGCTGTTTCAGCACGACGCCTACGTCCGCATCGACCTCCACGAGAAAAAGTTGCAAGTGGTGCGTAAGCTCGCCGCAGACGTTGACACTGGCGCCCTCCGTCTGGAGGCGAACGAATACCCGATCGACGAGGGCGACCCCCTGATGCGGGAAATCGAGGCCTTTATTGCAGCGATCGTTGATGGGACGCCGCCGCTGGTCAGCGGCGAGGATGGCTTGCGCGCGATCCAATGCGCGATCGCGATCACCGATCAGATGCGGACGTGGGCCAAGACGGTCCGTCGCACGGAATCCGCAGTGTCGCAATGACCGCCGGGCATTTGGCCGGCTCCGCGGCTGCGAGCCCCATTCCGTTCGTCGACCTCGCGGGGCAGCGGGCGCGGATCGCCGACCGCATCGACGCGGCGATTCATCGCGTCCTCGAGCACGGCGCCTTCATCATGGGACCCGAGGTGGACGACCTCGAGACGCGGCTCGCTGCGTTCTGCGGCGCGCGCCACGCCATAACCTGCGCCAGCGGCACCGATGCGTTGCTGCTGGTGCTGATGGCCAAGGGGATCGGCCGCGGCGATGCCGTGTTCATGCCGACGTTCTCGTTTCCCGCTCCCGCCGAGGCCGCGGCGCTGCTGGGCGCGACCCCGGTGTTCGTCGACGTTCTGCCCGAGACGTTCAACCTCGATCACCAAAGCCTCCAAGCCGCGGTCGAAAGCGTCGAGCGCCAAGGGCGGCTGCGGGCCAGGGCGGTGATCCCCGTGGACCTATACGGCCATCCCGCGGCGTACCCCGCGGTGCGCCGCGTCGCCGAAGACCACGGCATGGTCGTGGTCGCCGACGCCGCCCAGAGCTTCGGCGCGAGGCTCGCGGGCGAGCGCGTCGGCACGCTGGCCGATGTCACCGTCACCAGCTTCTACCCGGCCAAGCCCTTGGGTTGTTACGGTGACGGAGGCTGCGTCTTCACCCAGGACGACGAGCTCGCGGCGACGATCCGATCGCTGCGCCTCCACGGCCAGGGCCGCGATAGGAACGACTTCGTCCGCATCGGGATCAACGGCCGGCTCGACACCTTGCAGGCGGCGATCCTGATCGAGAAGCTGGCAATCTTCGAGGACGAGCTCGCGGCCCGCAAGCGTATCGCCGAGCGCTACGGCGAGCGGCTCCGGGGAGTCGCCAAGGCGCCGGCCGCGGCCCCCGATGCGCAGCCCGCGTGGGGCTATTACACGCTGGTTCTCGAACGTCGCGACGAGGTGGCCGCGCGACTTCAGGCCCAGGGAATCCCGACCGCGGTGTATTACCCAAAAACGCTCCACCGGCAGCCCGCATATCGGGCTTTCGCGCCGGATACGATCGTTGCGCCCGTGGCCGAAAGGCTGGCGGAAAGCGTGCTGAGCCTGCCCATGCACCCCTATCTCGACACGGCGACGCAAGACCGCATCGTCGGCGCCGTGATCGCGGCGCTATCCACTTAACTGTCCCCAATTTCCGTTCACGGCCGGACGATGAAGCAGCCCTGCCGGCGCACCTTGAGGCGGGCGCACAGCGCCCTCGCCGCCGCCTCGTCGCCGAGCGGGCCGGCGCGAAGGCGGAAGAACACGCCCTTGCCGGCCCCGAGGTCGGCCCGCACGACCTTCGGCTTCAACTCGCCGAGCAGGTCTCTGTTGGCCTTGAGGAGCCGCCGCCAGCCGGTGTCGGCTGCCGGCGCCTTGCGGTACGCGCCGAGCTGCACCATGAAGGCCTTGGCCGCGGCCGGTGGCGCCGGGGAAGCCGCCGCCGGCGGCACCGCGGCGACCGTGGCGGCTTGGGCGGGCTTGGGGCTGGCCGGCGCCGGTGTGGCGGTCGCGGCCTTGGCGGGCGGCTCGGGCGCGGGCGGCGTCGCCTCCGGCCCGGGTTCGGCGGTCGCGATCTCGGTTGTCGGTTCCGGCGTCACGGGCGTCTCCGGCGTCGCCGGCGGGGCTTCGGCTTCGGCGGGCTGCGCGGCGGGCTGTTCGGCGGGCTCTGCCGGCGCCACGGGCCGGGGCACGGCGGAAGTCGGCGCCGGCAGCGGCTCCTCGGGCGGCGGCAGCAGGACCTCGACCTTCTCCTCGCGGCCGTATTCGCTCAACGCTTCGTAGACCAGCTTGTCCTGGTTGGGGATCGCCATTCCGCCGGGCTCCGCCGGGCGCTTCTTGATCGGGCCCTCGTCGGCGCGGATCAGCGGCACCTCCTGGACGCTCTCCCCGCCCGGCCACGTCACCCAGACGTACCCGCCGAGCCCGCCGAGCAGGGCGAGGCCGACGCCCAGGATGGCTTTCCTGAATTTCCGGCGCCTGGACCGCCCGGATTTGGGGCTTAGCATGCCGTCAGTCCTCCGTCGTCGGGCTCCAGCGGTCGTCGTCGCGGGTGGTCAGGAGCACCTGGTCGAGGCGCGCGCCATCCTCGCGGAACGCGAGCTTGAGCACGTGCGGCCCGGCGTCCAGGTCCAGCTTCGCCACCTTGCCCCCGTCCCGGTAGGCGCCCCAGATCCATGCCCCGTAGGTGCCGCCGTTCTCCTCGAACACCCGCACGGGGCCGTCGTCCACCGTAAAGTAGAAGGAGTTCCCGCAGCTACAGCACCACTTCGCGCGCATGTAGATGCGGTAGTCGCCCTTTTCGGGCACATCGAAGGAGACCTCCGCCGTGCCGATGTCGAAGGCGAAGCGGAAGTCCACCTCCACCGCCTTCTTGATCCCGGCGAAGTGCTTGCGTTCCGCCGGCGCGAGGCCGCTGAAGTCCGCGGGCCAGTGCTCGCACTTGTAGTTGTGGGTGCCGCCCGGCGGGTTCGCATGATCGGCGATCGCGCCGATCGCCCGGCCGCCGGTGGCCTGCGGATCCGTCACCAACTCCATGGGGGCGACCAGCTTCATCTCCCTGGCGTGCAGGCGCACCTGGGCGTGGGTCGGTTCCTCGAAGATGATCTCTGGGCCGACGTTCGTCTCCGCGGGGGCCGCTTCCAGTTCGCCGTTCGGCTTGTTCGAAGGCGTTACGGGCGTCTGCCCCGCGGCCGCGGGCGCGCCGCGCACGCGGCCGTAGATCAACGCGCCCGCCACCAGCAGGATGCAGGCCAGCATCACCGCCAGCACGCCCTTCGAGTCGCCGTTTTCCGCCATGGGCAGAGCCTCCGCGCGTACGTTCATTTTAACCGAAGGGCCCTGGCCGGTAAAGGCCCTGGATAGAAACTACGTATTTTGCGAACCGATGCGAAACCGGAGCGGTCACTCAGGCGCCGCGGGCGAAGCGCGGTGCAAGTGGGG
>JADFMW010000131.1 GCA_022563655.1 Pseudomonadota bacterium | reverse complement strand
CTATTCAGGAACCACCATATACACCAGCGGGCAGGGTTCCACGGTGGGGGACATCATTGAGTTCGCCGGGGGAATCAACGGCGCGGCCCGAGCAGGCATCAAGCGTGCCCCCAGCATCAGCGTCGAAGGGATCGTGGCCATCTGGCCCGACGTGATCATCATCCCCCAGCCCGCCGATGGGGCGGAGGCCTTGAAACGCGCGCTCCTCACCAACGAGGCCCTGGCCGGTCTGGTGGGCGTGGGACTTACTGACGGGGACGTAGCCGTGGGTACTGGAGCCTGCTGCGCGGTCTGCGAAGTGGGCGTCGGTGCCGGCGTTGATCCAGAGGGCAACGGGGCCGGCAACTTCACCGAGTTTCAGGTCTTTGACGATGAGACAAGGCTGTTTGGCGTCGTTGACGTAGAGTTCGGCGCGCAGTCCGGAGACGACGATTTTAACGTGAGTCCAGACATCGGGAACGAGGTCGACGTAGGACTCGTAGCCGCCGGGGGTGTCTTGCCGGAGTTTGAACCACGGAAAGTCGGGGTGTGAAATGTACTGGGCGGAGTGGTTGCGGCGTACCTGGTCGTCGGCGCGGCCATTGGTGGGACGGAGGTAAAACGCCTCGTAGTCGGGGGGATCCTCGCCCTGCAATCGGAAAGCGACGCCGACGAAACCGCGGCCGGTCGCGGCGCCCAAGGCGCCCGAGAAGCCCGCCAAGCGGGTCTTGTCGCCGGTGCAGAGGCGGCTGGCGATGAGCGTGACCCGCGCCATTAAACGCCAAGTCGAAGCAAACTGGATGGTGCCGGCCGGCGCCCTCGATGCGCGCAAGCTGCAGGTGGAGATACGTATCGTGCTGAGGTCCGACGGCAAGGTCCTCGACGCCCGAATCGTCGACCAAGGGCGCATGAACCGATCCGGCGAGGAGTTCTTTCGCACGGTGGCGGAGAGCGCCAGACGGGCGGTTTGGCGTGCGAGCCCGTTACGAGGCCTGCCGCCTCATTTGTACGACCAGTGGCGGGAGATCACTTTTAAGTTTATACCTCCGGCCTGAGCTGCCGCCGAGGCGTCACCAGATACTGCGGGCAATGTGAAAGCATGACCAACTACCGCCGCTACCTAGTGCCTTTGAGGCCGACGTTTCTTGCCCTGCTTCTGGTCGCGGCCGTGGGTGCGCCGGCGGTGGCCGAGCTCAAGATCGACATCACCCGTGGAAAGGTCGAGCCGATGCCGATTGCCGTCACTTGGTTCGTCGGCAAGGGGGCGGAGGCGCGGCTTGGAATCAAGCTCGCCAATGTGATCTCGGCCGATCTCGAACGCTCGGGCCTATTCCGCCCGCTCAATCCCAAAGCCTTCATCCAGAAGCCGGAGGCGATGCAGGTGCGTCCACGCTTCGGCGACTGGCGGCAGATCAACGCCGAGGCGCTCGTCAACGGCACCGTCGAGCGCCTGCGCGACGGCCGCCTCAAGGTCACTTTCCGGCTCTGGGACGTGTTTGCCGAGGCGCAGATGACCGGCTTCATCTACCGCGCGCCACCGGGGAAGTGGCGGCGCGTCGCGCACAAGATTTCCGACGAGATTTACAAGCGGGTGACCGGCGAGACGGGCTACTTCGACACCCGCATCGTCTACATCGCCGAGGGCGGGCCGGCGAAGCAGCGTGTCAAGCGGCTCGCCATGATGGACCAAGACGGGGCCAACCACCGCTTCCTCACCGACGGCCGCGACCTGGTGCTGACGCCGCGGTTCTCTCCCACGGCGCAGGAAATCACTTACCTCGCCTACTACCAGGGCAAGCCGCGCGTCTACATCCTCAACCTCGACACCAAGCAGCAGGAGGTCGTCGGCAACTTCCCCAACATGACCTTCTCGCCGCGGTTCTCGCCCGACGGCAACGCGATCATCATGAGCCTGGCCACGGAGGGCAACACCGACATCTACGTGATGGACCTCCGCACCCGCAAGGTGCGCCGCCTGACCAAGCATCCAGCGATCGATACGTCGCCCTCCTTTGCCCCCGACGGGCGGCGCATCGCCTTCAACTCCGACCGCGGCGGGTCACAGCAGATCTACGTCATGGACGCGGAAGGCCGGAAGGCGCAGCGCGTCAGCTTCGGCCGCGGCCGCTATGCCACGCCGGTGTGGTCGCCGCGCAGCGATTTGCTTGCCTTTACCAAGATGCAAGGAGGGCGATTCTATATCGGGGTCATGCGACCCGACGGAAGCGGCGAGCGACTGCTTGCCGAAGGCTTTCTGGTCGAGGGTCCGACCTGGGCGCCCAACGGGCGCATGCTGATGTTCTTCCGACAGAACAAGGGAAGAGGCGTTGATAGTGGCGCGATAAAGCTATACTCAATCGATTTGACGGGCTACAATGAACGCGAGGTCGTCACCCCGATCGACGCCTCCGACCCGGCTTGGTCCCCCTTGATTCCATGACATGCCCACATTATAGTACCGGGGGATTTATCGGCACGCTATCGGTTGTTGTCCGGATCGAGCATCCAGTTTGCATGCGCCTACGCTCAGTTTTTTTCTTTCCGAGGCGTGTAAAATGCTAATTAACGAATACATCCCGATAGAGGAGAGTTCCTAAATGCGGACCACGTTCGTTAGCTTGTTCGCGGCGCTATTACTCGTCGCCGCGTGCGAAACCTCGCCCGACGAAGCCGCTTCGACCGCTGGTGCGGGCGCCTCGACCGAATCGACTGGTGAGGCCGGGGTTGCAAGCGCCGCGGTCACGCCGGGGGCGGGTATGGTTACGCCGGGGGTCACGCCGGAATCTCGTGCGGGTGGCCCTGCGGTGGCAGCGCTGACGCCGGAAACAGCCACCCTCTCGCGCGAGCCGTCGGCGGCTGGCCGCGCCGTTGCGGCGATTCCGAAAGGATCGCAAGAGGATTTCGTGCTCAACGTCGGCGACACCATCTACTTTGACTACGACAAGTCGATACTAACCCCGGAGTCACAGCGGACGCTGGAGCAGCAAGCGGTGTGGCTCAAGCAGTTCCCTGGTGCGGCGGTGACCATCCAAGGCCACGCGGACGAGCGGGGTACGCGTGAGTACAACCTTGCGCTCGGCGACCGCAGGGCCACCGCGGTCAAGAACTTCCTTACCGCGTTGGGCGTCGATGACACCAGTATCGAGATCCTCAGCTACGGCAAGGAGCGTCCCGCCGCGCTCGGCCACAACGAAGCGGCCTGGGCTCAGAACCGTCGCGGCGTGACAATTATCAACTGAGCCGCGTACCAGGCGACCGCGCTTGCGTCTTCGGCCGTGGGGTTTCCTGCCCGTACGGCGCGGGGGTCGGGGTGACGGTGCAGGACCGCTGCGTGAGCAGGTCGTAATGCACGTTCGATTCGCCTTCACAGCTTTGGCGGCGGTCCTCCTTTTTTGGGGTGCCGCGCATATCGCACCGCCGGCGGTGGCGCAGCAGGATCCGCAGATACTCAGGCTCGTTGATGAAATCAACCGGCTGCACAAGCAGTTTGCGAATCTCCAGCGCCAGATCAATCAGCGCGGCGGCGGCGCCCAGTTCGGCGCAGCGACGCCGGGCTCCGTCGTCAATGCCGATACAGCCGACCGCAGGGCGCGCATGGAGGTGCGGCTAGGCCAAGTCGAGGACCAAATGCGCACCTTGACCGGCGATGTCGAGACCGTCGCGCACGACATCAGAAAGCTAGCCGTGCGCATCGACAGGTTAATCGCCGACGTCGACATGCGTCTCAGGCCGATCGAGGGGACGCAGCGCGGGGCGGCGGAGCAGCCGGTGGCGGCCGCGGCGGGCCAGCCAACGACGCCCTTTGCGCCAGGGCCGGCGCCGGCGCCGAGTGCGGCGCGGCCGCCCAGCCAGGAGAGCACGCTGAGCGCCCTGCTGTTCCCTACGGGCCCCGTCGACGTCGAGCCGCCGGCGACGGCCGCCCCAGCGCTAGAGGCAACAACGGAGACACCAGAACCAGAAGTTTCGGGGAGGGTGCTCCCGCGCGGCACCCCGGTGCAGCAATACGCTTACGCCTTCGGCCTTCTACGCCAAGCCAACTACGACGAGGCCGAACAGGCGCTGAGGGCGTTCATCGAGACGTATCCGGACGGCGAGCTCACCGGCAACGCATACTATTGGCTCGCCGAGACCTTTTACGTGCGCAACGATCTCGAGCAAGCGGTCGTCTACTTCGCGCGCGGCTATCAGGATTTCTCCGACAGCATCAAGGCGCCGGACAACTTGCTGAAGCTCGGCATGGCGCTGACCCGGCTGGGCAGAAATGACGACGCCTGCGTGACCTTCGAGAAACTCGGCGAGCTGTTCCCCGGCGTATCGCCCATCATCAAAGCGCGGGCGCAGTCGGAAAGCCAGCGCGCCGGCTGCGGCTGAGTGGCGGCCACCGGCGCGGCGGCCTCGGCGCCGATCGCGGCCGACGAGTTCGCCGGGTTGATGGCCTCGCTCGGCCCTTTCGAGAAGTCTCCCGAGCTTGCCGTCGCCGTCTCCGGCGGCGCCGACAGCATGGCCTTGTGCCTGCTTGCCGACGACTGGGCGCGCCACCGCCGCGGCCGGGCTTGGGCGCTCATCGTCGATCACGCGCTCAGGCCCGAATCGGGCGACGAGGCGCGCCGCGTTGCCGGCTGGCTCGCCGCCCGCGGCGTCGCGGCCACCGTGCTGCGCTGGGAGGGAGCCAAACCGGCGTCCGACGTGCAGGCGGCGGCGCGCGAGGCGCGCTATCGCCTGATGACCGGGTGGTGCCGCGATGGCGGAGTTTTGCACCTTTTGCTCGCCCATCATCGCGGCGACCAGGCGGAAACCGTGCTTTTGCGCCTCGGGCGGGGCAGCGGCCTCGACGGCTTGGCGGCGATGGCGGCGGTCGTCGAAATGCCCGCTCTGCGCCTGCTCAGGCCCTTTCTCGGCGTGCCCGGCAGACGGCTCCGCGCGACCTTGGAGGCGCGCGGGCAGCCCTGGGTGGAGGATCCCTCGAACCGCGATCCCAGGTATGCCCGGGTCCGCTTGAGGGCGCTTTCGGCGGCGCTCGCGGCGGAGGGCCTAAACGACCGGCGCCTGGCCGCCGCCGCCGCCGCGTTGGGGCGGGCGCGGAGCGCCATGGAGGCCGCGGTTGCCGGGCTGCTGGCCGCGGCGGTCGTGGCCCACCCGGCGGGGTTCTGTCGCCTCGACCTCGGGCCGTGCCGCGGCGCCCCGGAAGACATCGCGCGGCGGGCGCTGGTGCGGATGCTGCTGTGCGTCGGCGGGGGTGTCTATCCACCGCGCGGCGCCCGCCTCGAGCGGCTGTACCGGAGCTTGATGGATGGCTCGCTGGGGTCCGGGCGTACGCTGGCCGGCTGTCGCGTCGTGCCGCGCCGGGACGGTGTGCTGATCTGCCGCGAACCCGCCGCCGCGAAGGGCGAGGTGGCGCTTTCGACCGACGCACCGGTATGCTGGGACGCCCGCTTCGTCGTGCGCGCGGCGTTGCCGAAAAGCGCCGCGCGCCGCCGCTATGGCGTGCGCCGACTGGGCCGCGTGGGCTGGACGGAGATCGCCGCGGCGCGGCCGTCGCTGCGCGCGACGGCCATCCCCGGCGCGGTGCGACCGAGCCTGCCGGCGGTTTTTGACCTTGACGGCGTTGTCGCGGTTCCCCACTTAGGATTCGTGCGGTCCGGTCTCGGCGATGCTGGCGCCGCCGTCTTCAGCGCCGCATTCCGACCCGCCCAGCCGTTGGCGCCAGCCGCTTTTGCGTTTGCCGGCGCAACGCGGTATGATGCTATCGATCAGTAGTGCTTGGCGCGCGGCGTCGCGGCCGGTCGCTACGCCGCCACCACGGCGTGGCTACCAACCGCCCAGCCGAGCGCGAAAAGGACACGGAAGGTGAATAACTTCGGCCGCAAGCTTGCGCTTTGGGTGATCATCGGCCTGTTGCTGATGGCTCTGTACACCATGTTCCAGAGCCCCACCGGGCAGTCGCCGCAGGACAACCTCGCCTTCTCCGAGTTCCTCACCGAGCTCGATGCCGGCCGCATCGAGAAGGTCAACATCCAGGGCAACAAGATCAGCGGCCGTTACAGCGACGGTCGGGCCTTCTCCAGCTATGCGCCCGACGACGCCAACCTGGTCGACCGGCTGACGGCGAAAAACGTGCAAATCAGCGCGACGCCGGTCGATGACGGCGTGCCCTCGCTGTTCGGCATTTTGGTATCGTGGTTCCCGATGCTGCTGCTCATCGGCGTGTGGATATTCTTCATGCGCCAGATGCAGTCGGGCGGCGGCAAGGCGATGGGCTTCGGCAAGTCGCGCGCGAAGCTGCTGACCGAGCGGTCCGGGCGCATCACGTTCGACGACGTCGCCGGTATCGACGAGGCCAAGGAGGAGCTCGAGGAAGTCGTCGAGTTCCTCAAGAACCCCCAGAAGTTTCAACGCCTCGGCGGCAAGATACCCAAGGGCGTGTTGCTCATCGGCCCGCCGGGCACCGGCAAGACCTTGCTCGCCCGCGCCATCGCCGGCGAGGCCAACGTGCCGTTCTTCACGATCTCGGGTTCGGACTTCGTCGAGATGTTCGTCGGCGTCGGCGCCAGCCGCGTGCGCGACATGTTCGAGCAAGGCAAGAAGAACGCGCCGTGCATCATCTTCATCGACGAGATCGACGCCGTCGGCCGCCACCGCGGCGCCGGCCTCGGCGGCGGCAACGACGAGCGCGAGCAGACGCTGAACCAGCTGCTGGTCGAGATGGACGGCTTCGAAGCGAACGAGGGCGTCATCCTGATCGCCGCCACCAACCGGCCCGACGTGCTCGACCCGGCGCTGCTGCGCCCCGGCCGCTTCGACCGCCAGGTGATGGTGCCCAACCCCGACGTGCTCGGGCGCGAGAAGATACTCAAGGTCCACATGCGCAAGGTGCCGCTCGCGTCCGACGTCGATGCGCGCATCATCGCCCGCGGCACGCCGGGCTTCTCGGGCGCCGATCTCGCCAACCTCGTCAACGAGGCGGCGCTGCTGGCGGCGCGCATCGGCAAGCGGGTGGTGGAGATGGCCCAGCTCGAGGACGCCAAGGACAAGGTCATGATGGGCGCCGAACGGCGCTCGCTGGTGATGACCGAAGAGGAGCGCCGGCTCACCGCCTATCACGAGAGCGGCCACGCCCTGGTCGCGGTCCATTGCCCCGCCTCCGATCCAATCCACAAGGCGACGATCATTCCGCGTGGACGCGCCCTCGGCATGGTGATGCGCCTGCCCGAGGGCGACCGCCTCTCGGTGTCGCGCGAGAAAATGGAGGCCGATATCGCGGTGGCCATGGGCGGCCGCATCTCCGAGGAGTTGATCTTCGGCCACGACAAGGTCACGAGCGGCGCCGCCTCGGACATCCAGATGGCCACCAAGCTGGCGCGCAGCATGGTTACGCAGTTCGGCATGAGCGAAAAGCTCGGGCCGCTGACGTACGCCGAGGACGAGCAGGAGATCTTCCTCGGCCACTCGGTGACCCAGACCAAGCACGTGTCGGAGTCGACGGCCAAGCTGATCGACGGCGAGGTTCGCCGAATCGTCGACGAGGCGTACAAGCGGGCGCGCAAGATTCTCGAGGACAACATCGACCAGCTCCACGCGCTGGCCAACGCCCTCTTGGAGTACGAGACTCTCACCGGCGAAGAGATCGGCGCGCTGCTCAAGGGCGAGGAGATCGCCCGCCCGAGCAAGCCGGAAGAGCCGATCGAGGAGCGGGGCCAGCGGTCGTCGGTGCCGACGAGCGGCGGCAAGGACACCCCGGGCGACCTCGAACCGGAGCCGCAGCCGGGCTCGTAAAAAAACCGTTTCCCTGGCATGATCGATTGCCTGCGAAGCCCCGCGCTCCCGCGGGGCATTTCGCGTCAGGCCCGGATTTACCTGCGGCCCTTGGGGTTCGTCACCGGCGCCGCGGCGGAGGGGGCCCTTGACTCGGGCGCCGGGCGGCGGCTCGCCGGCGGCCGCTTGGTCTTCACCGCGTGCGAGGTGTACGTCCGCGAGGCCGGGCAATTGAGCGCCGCGAC
>JADFMW010000130.1 GCA_022563655.1 Pseudomonadota bacterium | reverse complement strand
CATCAACATCCCGTCGCGCCCGCGCTCGGCCATCCTGGCGACGGCGCGCGACCGGCGCCGGGCGAACTCGTCGCGGCTGAAGTGCAGCGCCATGTTATCCTCGCGGCATGGTGCGCGGCGCGGTGCGCGACGTGGTGCGCGGCTGGCCAAGCGGGCGATGTGCGATACAATCGGCGTTCACGGGCCTAGCTTTTCATCTTCGCGGGAATTTCGGAAGGGGGAACCATGCGGATCGTCGTCAACGGACAACAGGCCTTCGGCCAGGCCGTGCTGAAGGCCCTGCTCGAGCGGGACGAGAACGTGGTCGCGGTCTATTGCGCGCCCGACAAGGAGGGGCGGCGGCAGGACCCGATGAAGGAGGAGGCGCTCGCCCACGGCATCGCCGTCCACCAGCCGGCGTCGTTCAAGCCGCCCGAGGTCCGCGAGCAGTTCGAGGCGCTCCGGTGCGACCTCTGCGTCATGGCCTACGTCATCCTGCTGGTGCCCGAGACGATCCTCGATGCGCCGACCCACGGCACCATCCAGTACCATCCGTCGCTGCTGCCCAGGCACCGCGGCCCGAGCTCGATCAACTGGCCGATCATCCAGGGCGAGACCCGGACCGGACTGACCATCTTCTGGCCCGACAAGGGGCTCGACACCGGGCCGGTGCTGTTGCAGAAAGAGGTCGAAATCGGCCCCGACGACACCTTGGGAAGCATCTATTTCGACCGGCTTTTCCCCTCGGGGGTCGAGGCGATGCTCGAAGCCGTCGATCTCGTCAAGGCGGGAGATGCGCCGCGCGTCCCCCAGGACGACTCCCAGGCGACGTACGAGGGCTGGTGCCGCAAGGCCGACGTCGAGATCGACTGGTCCAAACCCGCCCGGGAGGTCTACAACCTGATCCGCGGCGCCGACCCCCAGCCCGGCGCGTGGACCCGCTGCCAGGGAAAAATCCTGCAGGTCTACGAGGCACGGAAGCTCCCCGCCGCCGCCGACGCCAAGCCCGGCCAGATTACCGCCGCCGGCGCCGACGGCATCGCCGTCGCCGCCCAAGGCGGCGCCATCCAGATCAAGCGCGTCCGCCCCGAGGGCGACAAGAAGATCGCGGCCGCCGACTTCGCCGCCGCCGCGGGGGTCGAGGCCGGCGCCCCGCTCGGCTGACCCGCTCGGCGGCGGCTTTCCTAGATCAGCCCCAACGACTTCAACGACGCATAGCCGTCGCGGGCGACGATGAGGTGGTCGTGCAGGGTGACCCCCATGGCCTTGCCGGCGTCGCGCACCTGGCGGGTCATTTCGATATCGGCTTGCGACGGCGTGGGGTCGCCGCTCGGGTGATTGTGCACCAACACGATCGCCGAGGCGCCCAGCTCGAGGGCGCGCTTGACCACCTCGCGCGGGTAGAGCGGGGTGTGATCGACGGTGCCTTGCTGCTGTATCTCGTCGGCGATCAGCACGTTCTTGCGATTGAGAAACAGGATGCGGAAGCGCTCGGTCGAGCCGTAGCCCATGCTGGCGCGGCAGTAGGCCACCACCTTGTCCCACGAGGCCAGAATCGGCCGCTCCATGACCTCGTCGCGCAGCAGCCTGAGCGCCGCCGCCTGCGCCGTCTTGAGTGCAGCGACCGCGGCCGCGCCCATGCCCTTCACTTCGGCGAGGCGCGCGGGCTCGGCGCTGATGACCTCGGCGAAGCCGCCGAAGCGTTGCAACAACGCCTTGGCCAGCGGTTTCACGTCGGCGCGCGGGTGCGCCATGAACAGCAACATCTCGAGCAGCTCGTAGTCGGCCAGCGCGTCCGCGCCGGCCTCGAGAAAGCGCGCGCGCAAGCGCCGGCGGTGGCCGGCATAGTGGGGTTTTTCGGGCGGCGACACGGCGGCGCGTTCAGTGGTAGGGCGGGCGGTGCTGCTCGGCCGGCGAGAACGTGAAGATCTCGCAGCCGTCCGCGGTCACGCCGAGCGAGTGCTCGAACTGCGCCGACAGCGAGCGGTCCTTGGTCACCGCGGTCCAGCCGTCCTTCAGGATCTTTACCTCGTAGCGGCCCAGGTTGATCATCGGCTCGATGGTGAAGAACATCCCCTCGCGCAGCATCGCCCCCTCGCCGGGCTTGCCGTAGTGCAGGACGTTGGGGGCGTCATGGAAGATCCGGCCGAGGCCGTGGCCGCAGAAGTCGCGCACCACCGAGCAGCGCTGGCCCTCGACGTAGCTCTGGATGGCGTGACCGATGTCGCCCAGCGTGGCGCCGGGCTTGACCGCGGCGATTCCCCGCGTCATCGCCTCGTGGGTCACGTCGACCAGCCGCCGCGCCTTGAGCGGCGCGTCGCCGACGATGAACATGCGGCTGGTGTCGCCGTGCCAGCCGTCGAGGATGACGGTGATGTCGATGTTGAGGATGTCGCCGGCATGGAGCCGCCTGTCGCCGGGAATGCCGTGGCAGACCACGTGGTTGATCGAGGTGCAGATCGATTTGGGAAAGCCGCGGTAGCCGAGGGGCGCCGGGGTCGCGCCGTTGCCGACGATGAACTCGTGGCAAAGCCGGTCGAGTTCGTCGGTCGAGGTCCCCGGCTTGACGTGGGGAATGATGAAGTCGAGCGTCTCGGCCGCGAGACGCCCGGCGCGGCGCATGCCCTCGAAGTCCTCCGGCCCGTGGACGCGGATTCCCGCCGCCGTGCGGAGCTCCTGCCTGGCCACGATCGAGGGGGTTTTGGCGAAGGACGTCATTCGTTGTCCGCTATTGTGCGCCCGCGTCGTCGAGATGAAGCGACAGCGGCGTGTCGAGGGTAATGGCCTCGGTGCTCAGTCTACAAGAATAACAAATTGCTTCAACGCCTCGTGCCCGCGCCCGCGCCGCCGCCGCCGCGTAGGCGGGGTCGATGTCGCCGGCGATGGCGAAACCGTCGCAATCGCCGCGCTGCACCACGTAGACCATGATGGCGCGGTGTCCCGCCGCCACCATCGCGGCCATCTCGCCGAGGTGCTTGGCGCCGCGCGCGGTGACCGAGTCGGGAAACTCGGCCAAGCCGTGGCGCTTGAGGTGGACGTTCTTGACCTCGACGTAACAGGGCGCCCGCCCGGCGCCCTCGAGCAGGAGGTCGATGCGCGAGTTTTTCCCATAGGGCACCTCGCGCCGCAGGGTCTCGTAACCGGCGAGCTCGGGGATTCGGCCGTCCTCGACGGCTTCGGCGACGATGGCGTTGGGGAGGGCGGTGTTGATGCCGACCAGCGACCCGTCCACGCGGATCAGCTCCCAGCTGAAGCGCAGCTTGCGCGCGGGGTTGCGCGCCGGAGACAACCACACCTCCGAGCCCGGCCGATCGAGGCCGAGCATGCTGCCGGGATTGGCGCAGTGGGCGACGACCACCTCGCCCCCGTCGAGCGTGACGTCGGCGAGGAAGCGCTTGTAGCGTTTGATCAGGCGGCCCTTGATGAGCGGGTCGGAAAAGCGCATGGCCGTTAGGTAGAGGTGCCTCCGCCGGCTGTCAACGGGGAGTCGGGGTGAAGCGCCTCAGCTTCCGCGCGGCCGCCGAAACGCCTGCTCGGCCCGGTCGAGCAGCTCGATGACGCAGCCGTCGTCGGCTTGCGCCGTGCGTCCCAAGAGCCCTCCGCGCCACCGTTCGGGCAGCCCGCGCGCCCCGTGGAGCGCGCCCGCGGCGGCGCGCCGGCCGCATGCCGGGGGGCTCATTCTCTGGGCGCCGTGGCGCTCGTGCGCGAGCGTTTTTTCGGGCTTGCCGATTTCTTGCCGGCGGGCTTGCTCTTGGCGCCGGCCTTGCGTCTGCCTTTCGCGGGCTTGCCGCGGGCGTCGAGCTGCGCCACCGCCGCGTCCATACCGATGGTCTCGGCCGTGGCGCTCTTGGGCAGGGGCGCGTTGATGTCGTCGTGGCGCAGGTACGGGCCGTAGCGACCCTTCATCACGATCACCGGCTTGCCGTCCCGCGGGTGTGGCCCGACCTCGCGTAGGGCGGCCGGGGCGCCGCGCCGGGCCTCGGCGATCAGGGCGACGGCCCGGTTCAGGCCGACGCTCAGCACGTCGTCGTCGCGCGGCAGCGAGACAAACGCCTCGCCGTGCCTGAGGTAGGGGCCGAAGCGGCCGATGCCGGCGACGATCGGGTTGCCGGTCTCCGGGTGACGCCCGATCTCGCGCGGCAGGGCCAGCAGCCCGAGCGCCGTCTCGAGATCGACGTCGTCCGGTGCGCGGCCCTTGGGCAGGGACACCCGCTTGGGCTTGCCGTCGGCCGCCGCCTCGCCGAGCTGGAGGTAGTGGCCGTAGGGACCCTTGCGCAGCGATACCGCGGCGCCGGTTTCGGGGTCGGCGCCCACGATGCGCGGCCCGTCGTCCGCCCCGTCGCCGAGCGGCCGGGTGTAGACGCATTCGGGGTAGTTCGAGCAGCCGATGAAGGGGCCGCGCTTGCCCAGCCTGATGCTCAGGCGTCCGTCGGCGCAGGTCGGGCAGGCGCGGGCGTCGCGGCCGGTGTCGTCCTCGGGGAAGATGTGCGGGCCGAGGACGCGGTCGAGCGCGGTTAGCACCTCGGCGACGCGCAGCGTTTCGGTGTCGTCGACCGCCGCCTTGAACGCCGTCCAGAACTCGCGCAGCACCTCCTTCCAATGCAGCTTGCCGTTCGAAATCTCGTCGAGCTTGTCCTCGAGCCGGGCGGTGAAGTCGTACTCGACGTAGCGCCCGAAGAAGCTCTCGAGGAAGGCGGTGACCAGGCGGCCGCGGTCCTCGGGCACGAATCGCTTGGACACCAGCTGCACGTAGTCGCGATCCTGCAACACCGAGAGGATCGACGCGTAAGTCGACGGCCGGCCGATGCCCAGCTCCTCGAGCCGCTTGACCAGGGTCGCCTCGGTGTAGCGCGGCGCCGGCTCGGTGAAGCGCTGCTTCGGCTCGACCGCGTCGCGGGCGAGCGCGTCGCCCGTGGCGACCGGCGGCAACTCGCGCCCTTCTTGGCTGCTCTCGCCGGCGTCGTCGCGGCCCTCGCGGTAGAGCTTGAGATAGCCGTCGAAGGCGATCACCGTCCCGGTCGCGCGCAGCCCCACCCGTTCATCGGGGGAGGCTATGTCGACGGCCGTCTGGTCGAGCACCGCGCTGGCCATCTGGCAGGCGACGGCGCGCTTCCAGATCAGCTCGTACAGGCGGCGCTGATCGGCGTCGAGATGCGGCGCCACGTCTCGCGGGCGGCGGTCGAAGGCGGTCGGGCGGATGGCTTCGTGCGCTTCCTGTGCGTTCTTGGCGGTCGAACGGTACGCGCGCGGCGCGTCGGGCAGGTAAGCCTTGCCGAACTCGCTGCCGATCATTTGCCGGCAGGCGCTCACCGCCTCGCGTGCGAGGTTGACGCTGTCGGTGCGCATATAGGTGATCAGGCCGGTCATCTCGCCGCCGATGCTGAGGCCCTCGTACAGGCGCTGGGCCGCCATCATCGTGCGCTTGGCGGCGAAGCCGAGCTTGCGCGCGGCCTCCTGCTGCAGCGTCGAGGTGATGAACGGCGGCGGCGGGTTGCGCTGGGTCCTCTTGCGCTCGACGGTGGCGATCGCGAAGCTGCGCGCCTCGATCGCCGCCACCGCGGCGTCGGCGGCGTCGCGGTCGGGAAGATCGAACTTGCCGAGCTTGTTGCCGTCGAGCTGGGTCAGCCGCGCGGTGAAGGCGGCGCCGGCGGGCGTGCGGAACTCGGCGTCGACGGTCCAGTGCTCGCGTGGCTTGAACGCTTCGATCTCGGCCTCGCGGTGGCAGATCAGCCTGAGCGCGACCGACTGCACGCGTCCCGCCGAGCGGCTGCCGGGCAGCTTGCGCCACAGCACCGGCGAGAGCGTGAACCCGACCAGGTAATCGAGCGCGCGCCGCGCCTGCTGGGCGTTGACCAGGTCCATGTCGAGGTCGCGCGGCTCGGCCATCGCCGCGCGCACCGCGCCCCGCGTGATCTCGTGGAACGCCACGCGCTTGACCTCGACGCCCTCGAGCGCCTTGCGCAGCGTGAGGTCCTGAACCACGTGCCACGAGATCGCCTCGCCCTCGCGGTCGGGGTCGGTCGCGAGGTAGAGGTTGCGCGCCCCCTTCAGCGCCCGCGCGATGGCGGCGAGGTGCTTGCGTGCTTTGGGCTCGGCCTCGTACGTCGTGGCGAAGTCCTCGTCGGGGCGCACCGAGCCGTCCTTCGCCGGCAGGTCGCGCACGTGGCCGTAGCTCGCCAGCACCGTGTAGTCCCGGCCGAGATACCTCTCGAGGGTCTTGGCCTTGGCGGGCGATTCGACGACAACCACGTTCACGGTCATGGGAGGAATTCAGTCATGAAATTAAGATAAGTCGCTACCGCTTTGCATGTTCAGAGATATTTGGTTTCCTGGATGGCGGTCGAGGCGGCCGGCGAGGTCGAGCTCCAACAGTACGGTCAACGCGACCGCGGCGGTTACTTGACACTGGCGGATGATTTCGTCAACCGCAACCGGCGTCGGCCCGAGCTTTTCCAGCACGGCGAGGCGCGCCCGTTCGAGCTCGGCATCGGCGGGCGGGGAGGGCGGCGAGGGGGCGAAGTCGGGCGCGCGGCCTTCGTCGAGCGGTCGGCGCAGCGCCACTTCGAGCGCCTCGGTCACGTCGGCGGCGCTCTCGCACAGCACGGCGCCGTTGCGGATCAGATTGTTGGCGCCGCGGCAGCGCGGATCGAGCGGCGAGCCGGGCACGGCGAACACCTCGCGGCCCTGGTCCGCCGCGAAGCGGGCGGTGATCAGCGACCCCGAGCGGTGCGCCGCCTCGACCACGACGACGCCGAGTGCCACTCCCGCGATGACGCGGTTGCGGCGCGGAAAGTGGCGGGCCTGCGGCGCCGTTCCAAGCGGCTGCTCGCCGATGGCGGCGCCCTCGGCGACGATGCGCCCGAACAGCGCCTCGTTCTCGGGCGGATAGGCCACGTCGATGCCGCCGGCGACGACGGCCACGGTGCCGTGCGGCAACGCGCCCTCGTGGGCGCTGGCGTCGATGCCGCGGGCCAGGCCCGAGGCGATGACGAACCCTTCGGCCCCCAGGTCGGCGGCGATCCGGCGCGCGAAGCGGTTGCCGCTGGCCGAGGCGTTGCGCGCCCCGACGATGGCGATGGCGCGTTCGCGCAGCAGGTGCGAATGCCCGCGCACGGCGATCAGCGGCGGGGGATCGGATATCGCGGCCAGCGCCGGCGGATAGTCGGCCTCGCCCAGCGCCACGAGCCGCGCCCCGAGCGCCGCGAGCCCCTCGAGCTCGCGCTCGGCCTCGGCGCGCGGGCACACGCGGACCCCGCCCCGCCGCCCGCCGCGCCGCGCCAGATCGGGCAGCGCGGCCACCGCATCGCCCGCCGCGCCGTAGTGGCGCAGGAGATCGAGGAACGTGACCGGCCCGACGTTCTCGCTGCGGATCAGGCGCAGCCAGTCGAGCCGCTCGTCATCGGACAGGGCGCGGGGCTCCGGCGTCATGCACGCAACCTAGGGCCGGCGCGTCCGGAACGTCAACGCGCCGCGCGCCGCCGCGGCGCGCGGTCAGCGCCGCCCAAGCTCGATTTTCGGCTCCCCGCCCTTGATCAGGCGCCGGATGTTGGCGTGGTGGCGCGCGATCACGATGACGGCGAGGAAGGCGGCGAACTCGGCGCTCTGGACGTCGGCGAGCTCGGCGCTCTGGACGTCGGCGAGCCACCAAGCGTAGAGCGGGCCGGCGGCGAGCGCAACGATCGACGCCAGCGACGAGAAGCGGAACAGCGCGGCGACCGCGAGCCAGGTGAGACAGCTCAGCACCCCCACCGGCCAGGCGATGGCGAGCAGCACGCCGAGCGCCGTGGCGACGCCCTTGCCGCCGCGGAATCCGAGCCACACCGGAAACAGATGTCCAACGACCGCGCCGGCCGCCACGGCCACCGAAATGTCGGGCCCGAAGTACCGGGCCGCGATCAGCACCGGCACGGCGCCCTTGCCGGCGTCGAGCACCAGGGTCAGCGCGGCGAGCGGCTTGCTGCCGGCGCGCAGCACGTTGGTCGCGCCGATGTTGCCCGAGC
>JADFMW010000129.1 GCA_022563655.1 Pseudomonadota bacterium | reverse complement strand
CCGCGGATCGCGGGCGCCTGCAGCCGGTTTACGGCATCGCGCTCGAACGGCGGCTGCCCGAGCGCCAAGTCGACACCCTGCCCGGCTACCGCGGCATGGGACCGGTGCGCGTGGGCAACCAAGCGTACGAGCATCATCAGCACGACGTCTACGGCCACGTGGTGCTCGCGACGTGCCAGGCGTTCTTCGACGAACGCCTGTTCCGGCCGGCCGGCCTCGATATCTACCGCCACCTCGAGGCGGTCGGCGACCGCGCCTTCGAGCTCCACGACAAGCCCGACGCGGGCTTATGGGAGCTGCGGGGGAAGGCGCGCGTGCACACGAATTCGGCGCTGATGTGCTGGGCCGCCTGCGACCGCCTGGCCAAGATCGCCGAGCGCCTCGGTCTGCCCGCGCGAAGACGCCACTGGCAGACGCGCGCCGGCAAGATTCGCGACGTGCTGTTGGCGCGCGCCTGGAACGCGGAGCTCAACACGTTCGTCGACTGCTTCGACGGCACCGAGGTCGACGCGAGCCTGCTGTTGATGGAGGAGGTCGGCTTTCTCAGCGCCGACGATCCGCGTTTTGTCGGCACCCTGGCGGCCATCGAAAAGCGGCTCAGGCGCGGCAGCCACCTGATGCGCTACGACAAGCCGGACGACTTCGGCGTGCCGGAAAACGCCTTCACCATCTGCACGTTTTGGTTTATCGAAGCGCTGGCGGCGGCCGGCCGCCGCGAGGAAGCGCGAGAGATGTTCAACGACGTGCTCGCCTGCCGCAACCGCCTCGGGCTGCTCTCCGAGGACATCGACCCTTCCTCGAACGAGCTCTGGGGCAACTTCCCGCAAACCTACTCGCTGGTCGGGCTGATCCACTGCGCCATGCGCCTGAGCCGGCCCTGGGAGGAGGCGCTGTGAGCCGGCTCGTCGTGGTCTCGAACCGGGTCGCGCCGATCAAGGCCAAGGCGTCGGCGGGCGGGCTGGCCGTGGCGGTGCTCGCCGCCTTGCGCGAGAGCGGCGGCATCTGGTTCGGCTGGAGCGGTGAGGTCACGCATACGGCGACGACCGAGCCGCACGTCGTCAAGGTCGGCAAGATCACCTACGCCCTCGCCGATCTCTCCACCGAGGATTACAACGAGTACTACAACGGCTACGCCAACCGCACGCTGTGGCCGCTGTTTCATTACCGCCTCGACCTCACCGCCTTCGACCGGCGGTGTTTCGAGGGCTACCTCCGGGTCAACTCCCAGCTTGCCCGCCAACTCGCCCCGCTCCTCGGAGAAGACGACCTGGTCTGGGTGCACGACTACCACCTGATCCCGTTCGCCGAGGCGCTGAGCCGGGAGGGCTGCCGGATGCCGGTCGGCTTCTTCTTGCACATCCCTTTCCCGACGAGCGAGGTGCTGGTCGCGCTTCCCAGCCACCAAGAGCTTATCCGGACCCTGTTCGCCTACGACCTTGTCGGGTTCCAGACGGACAACGACCTGATCGCGTTTCACGACTATGTCGTGCGCGAGGCCGGCGGAAAGGTGGGCGACGACGGCACGGTTCACGCCTTCGGCCGGACGACGCGCGCCGGCGTCTTTCCCATCGGCATCGACACCGACGAATTCGCAGCCCTCCCCTTGACGCCGGAGGTCCAGCGCCAAACCGAGCGCCTCAAGGCGAGCCTGCAAGGGCGCCACATGGTGATCGGCGTCGACCGGCTCGATTACACCAAGGGCCTGGTCGAGCGGTTGCAGGCGTTCGAGCAGATGCTCGAGACCTACCCGGCGATGCGCGGCACCGTCACCATGCTGCAGGTCGCTCCGCCCTCGCGCGGCGAGGTGCCGGAGTACGCCGATATCCGCCGCGCGCTCGAGGCCACGGCGGGCCACATCAACGGCCGTTTCGCCGAGTTCGACTGGGTACCCATCCGGTATCTCAACAAGCCGTTCAGCCGACGGGCGCTATCGGGCCTGCTCCGCAGCAGCCGCGTCGGCTTGGTGACGCCACTGCGCGACGGCATGAACCTGGTGGCCAAGGAGTACGTCGCCGCCCAGGATGGCGACGATCCCGGCGTGCTCGTGCTGTCCCAGTTCGCGGGCGCGGCGCACCAGCTCGACGCGGCGCTCATCGTCAACCCCTACGACATGAATGCCGTGGCCGAAGCTCTGCACCTTGCGTTGACAATGCCCGTCGAGGAGCGGCGCGAGCGCTGGTCTGCGATGATGGAAGGCTTGAGAAGCGACAACGTGGCCGCTTGGCGCAACCGCTTTCTCAGCGCCCTCGACGCCGACCGCGCGGCCGCCTGAGCGCGATGTCCGGCGGCCGGCCGCGGCCCCGCCTCGTCGCCGACATCGGCGCAACCAACGCCCGCTTCGCGCTTCAGCGCCCCGGCGGGCGGCCCGAGGCGCCGGTGGTGCTGCCCGTCGCCGAGCATGGCGATATCGAGGCGGCGGTCAGGGCCGCGCTGGCCCTTGCGGGGTCCGAGGCAGAGCCGGTGTTCGCCGCCCTCGCGGTCGCCGCGCCGGTGCTCGGCGATCGCGTCGAGATGACCAACCACCCGTGGTGCTTCTCGCGCGAGGCGTTGCGGCGCGCCTTGGGCCTCGAGCGGCTCCTCGTGGTGAACGACTTCACGGCGATCGCCCTGTCGCTGCCGCGTCTCGGCAAGCGCGAGCGGCGCCAGGTGGGCGGCGGCAAGCCCGCGCCGCGCGCCCCGTTCGCGGTGCTCGGCCCGGGCACCGGCCTGGGCGTTTCCGGCCTGCTCCCCACGGCCGACGGGTGGGCGCCGCTCGCCGGCGAGGGCGGCCACATTGACCTCGCGCCCGGCGACGAACGGGAGCTGGCAATCCTCGAGCGCCTGCGGCGGCGCTTCGACCACGTCTCGCTCGAGCGGGTGCTGTCCGGCCCTGGCCTGGTCAACCTTTACCGGGCGCTTGCCGAGATCGCGGGCGAGGCGCCGGCCGACGCCGGGACGCCGAGCGCGGAAGAGATCACCGCGCGGGCGCGCGCCGGGACCTGCCGGCTTTGCAAAGCCGCGGTCGAAGCATTCTGCGGCCTGCTCGGCGCCGCCGCGGGAGACCTCGCGCTCACCCTGGGGGCGCGCGGCGGGGTCTACATCGCCGGCGGCATCGTGCCCAAGCTGGGACCGGCGTTCGACGCCGACCGCTTCCGCCGCCGCTTCGAGGCCAAGGGCCGCTTCAGGGCCTATCTCGAGCCCATTCCGGCCTACGTCGTCACCGCGGGCGCGCCCGCGTTGCTGGGGCTCGCGAGCCTGTTGGACGACGCCGACGCGGCGGGTGCATGACGCCCGTCGGCAGGCTCGGAAGGTAACGCTTCTCGGCCTCGGCGAGTTCCTTGTTGCCGGCCAGTTCGAATACGTCCTCGACGCTGGCGATCCGCCCTTCCACGCCGGCGAGGCTCTGTTCGCGCATGATCTGGCTCGATACCTCCCGCATCGCCGTGATCGCGGCGCGCAGATTGTGGTTGGCCCAGATCACCATCGAGACGCCGGCCTTGCGGAAGGCGTCGGTCGGCGTCGTGTAGTACTTGGTGGGAACGATCACGAGCGGAGAGCGGCCATGCCAGCCGCGGGCGAAGGCGAGAACTTCATCGGCGTCGGACTTCTTCGAATGGATCAACACGGCGTCCGCGCCGGCGCCATGATACGCCTCGGCCCGCCGCAAGGCCTCGTCCAGCCCCCAGCCGGACACCAGCGCCTCGACGCGCGACACGATGCAGAAGTCGGCATCGGTCTGGCTGTCTTTTCCCGCCTTGATCTTGCCGCAGAACTCCTCGATGTCGGCCAGCAGCTGCCCTTCGCCGAGAAACGAATTCGTCTTGGGAAACAGCTTGTCCTCGATACAGATCCCGGCGATGCCGCGCTGGCAGAGCTTGGTCACGGCGCGGCGCACGTTGTTGAAGTTGCCCCAGCCCGTGTCCCCATCGACCAGGATCGGCAGCGAGGTCGCATCGGACATGAACTCCAAGACCTCGAGAACCTGCGTCCACGAGGCCTCGTTGCTGTCGCGCACTCCCAATGCCGCCGACATCGCCAAGCCCGAAGCCCAGATTCCCTTGAAGCCGGCCTCTTCGACGATCTTCGCCGAAAGGCCGTCGTGCGCCTCCATGATGAACTCCAGGCGCGGCGAGGCGAGCATGGCGCGCAGATTCGCCGACTTCGAGCGATCCTGGCTCGTTCGCGGCGCTGCACCGAGTGGTTCGGCCGGCATGTTCCTGGTCCGGATGTCGCGGGTTTCGCTGACAGAGCGCGTATACCACAGGACCCGGGGGTTTCAACCGAGATTACAATCGGCGCCCAGACCGGCGCCCGGCCGGACGCCCAGACCGGCGCGAACACCTCGGCCCCCCGCGAAGCGAGATCGGCGGCAGCTTGTGATGGACGTGGCGCCGCCGGATGTTATAAAACAGAGCCATGACTTTTTACGACGGCCCGGTTGCGGCCGATCTATATTATTGAGAGATCTCTCGTCACAGCCTCAGGGAGGTTCCCATGCTCGTTTCATCCTTTATCCGCCGTGTGTTGCTGACCGGGCTCGCCGGCGCGGCGGCGGTCTTGTTCATGCCCACCGTCGGCTTCGCCCAGGAGTGCATGAACCGCGGCGACCTCGACGTGCGCTTCTGCGACAACGACGGCGACCTGGTCGCGGATACGCCGTCCGATTCGAGCCAGTGGCTTGATCCCGACACTCTCATCTTCTCGTACACGCCGGTCGAAGACCCATCGGTCTACGAGAACGTGTTCACCGAGTTCGTAGACTATCTCGCCGAACAGACCGGCAAGAAGGTCAAGTGGTACGGCGCGGAGTCCTACGCCGCCCAGGTCGAGGCCATGCGTTCGGGCCGCCTGCACGTGGCCGGCATCTCGACCGGTCCCACCGTGTTCGGCGTCAATCTCGCGGGCTATGTGCCGTTCTCCATCATGTGCTTCGGTGACGGCAGGTTCGGTTACAAGCTACAGCTCATCACCCACAAGGACTCCGACATCAAAACAGTCGCGGACATGAAGGGGCGCAAGATCGCCCACGTGACGCCGTCGTCGAACTCGGGCAACCAGGCGCCGCGAGCTTTCTTCAAGAACATGGGCGTGGTGCCCGACGTGGACTACAAGGTCATCTATTCGGGCAAGCACGACAACTCGATCATGGGGGTCGTGAACCGGGACTACGATGCCGCCCCAATTGCCTCGAGCGTACTGGATCGCATGATCGACAAGGGCCTGCTCAAGCGCGAGGACCTTCGCATTATCTGGGAGTCCCAGTCGTTCCCGACCACCTCCTACGGCCTCGTCAACAACCTGCACCCTGATCTGGCGCGCAAGGTGATCTATGCGTTCCTCAGCTTCGACTGGAAGGGCACCGCCCTGGACAAGGAATTCGGCAAGCAGGCCGACAAGTTCTGCCCCATCACCTTCAAGCAGCATTGGAAGCCTATCCGCCTGATCCAGAAGGAAAACAACACGGTCTACACCCAGGAGGCGCTCGCCGGGCTCAAGGTCAAGAAGAAGAAAAAGAAAAAGAAGTAAGTCGTCAACGCGTGGAGCGACCGCCGCTGCCTGTCACGGGGCGGCGGCCTTCCGCGCAGGGGGGCCAATGCTCGCGATCACCGATCTCGTCAAGGTTTACCCGACGGGCGCCAAGGCGCTCTGCGGGGTCAGCCTCTCCGTCGAGGAGCCCCGGGTGGTCGCCATCATCGGCTCCTCCGGGGCGGGCAAGAGCACGCTCATCCGCTGCATCAACCGGCTGGTCGAGCCGACCTCGGGGAAGATCGTTCTCGACGGCATCGAGGTCACGAGCTTGAGCCGCCGCAAGCTGCGCCTGGCGCGCCGGCGCATGGGCATGATCTTCCAGGAGTACAACCTGGTCGAACGCCTCACGGTGATGGAGAACGTGCTCTCCGGCCGCCTCGGTTACGTCGGCTTCTGGCGCACCTATCGCCGCCGTTATCCGCCCGAGGACGTGGCCGGCGCGTTCGAGCTTCTCGAGCGCGTCGGCATCGGCGGTTACCACGACACGCGGGCCGACGCCCTCTCGGGCGGCCAGCGCCAGCGCGTCGGCATCGCGCGGGCCTTGATGCAACGGCCCGATCTGCTGCTCGTCGACGAGCCGACCGCGAGCCTCGACCCCAAGACCTCGCGTCAGATCATGCGGCTGCTGGTCGAGCTGGCGCACGAGCGCGGCACGCCGGCGATGGTCAACATCCACGACGTCGGGCTGGCCCAGTCGTTCGCCGACCGCATCATCGGCCTGCGCGACGGCCTTATCGTGTTCGACGGCGCGGCCGACCAGCTCACGCCCCAGGTGCTCACCGATATCTACGGCGAGGAGGACTGGAGCACCACCATCCGCAAGGTGGAAGACGACGAGGACGGGGCGCAGAAGCCCCCCAGAAAGAATAAAGGCTTCGTTCGGGAGGCCGCCGCGGGATGACGGCGCCGAACGAGGCGGGAAGCGGCGCGCCGCTTCGCTGGCACCCGATCAAGCTGATCGAGACCCCCCTGTACCGGTACGGCCTGACGGCGCTGGCGGCGGCCTACGTGCTCTGGGCCGTCGGCACCCTCGAGATCGACTGGGCCCGGGCGGCCAAGGGGCTGCCGCGGGCGGCGGACATGTTCGCACGCATGGTGCCGCCCAACTTCGAGCGCTGGGACCTCATGCTCAAGGGTATGCTTGAAAGCGTGCAGATGGCTCTCGCGGCCAGCTTCTTCGGCATGATCCTGGCCGTGCCGCTGGGCCTGTGCGCGGCGATCAACCTGGTGCCGAAGCCGGTCTACCTGGCGGCGCGCTTGATCGTCGTGCTGTCGCGCACCTTCCACGAGATCATCATCGCCATCTTCTTCGTCAAGATCTTCGGCTTCGGCCCGTTGGCCGGCGTGATGACCTTGATCATCGCCTCGACCAGCTTCATCGCCAAGATGTTCGCCGAGGACATCGAAAACATGCCGCCAGGGCAGCTCGAAGCGATCCGCGCCACCGGCGCCAGCTTTCCCAAGCTGCTGATCTACTGCATCTCGCCGCAGGCGTTGCCGCGCTATCTCGGCGTGTCGATCTACCGGCTCGACGCCAACCTCCGCCACTCGACCGTGGTCGGCATCGTCGGCGCCGGCGGCATCGGCCAGGTGCTCGCCGCCTCGTTCAACCGCTACGACTACGATTTCAGCCTAGCCATTTTGCTCGCCATTATGTTCCTGGTCTTCCTCGGCGAGTTCTTCTCCAACTGGGTGCGGGCGCGGCTGCGATGACCCTCGAGGAGCACGCCCGGCGTCACCCCGAGGTCTGGCGCCGCTTCTCCCCGCGCCAGACGCTGGTGCGCTACGCCTGGTATGTGGGCATCGTCTTCGTGGTCGTGTGGGCGGTCAGCTTCCTCGACATCCAGTGGGTGTACTTCCTCGATGCCCACGTCCAGGCGGCGGACCTGGTCACCCGCATGTGGCCGCCCGACTGGGACTATCTCGACAAGCTCGTCGAAGCCCTCATCGAGACCATCCACATCGCGACGCTGGGCACCGCCGCGACCCTGGTTATCGCCTTCCCGGTCGCCTTCCTGGCGGCGCGCAACACCACGTTCAACGCCCTGACCTGGTTCATCGGCCGTTTCATCCTGGTCGCCTCGCGTTCGGTCAACACGGTGGTCTGGGGCCTCGTGTTCGTCGCCATCTTCGGCCCCGGGCCGATGGCCGGCGTCTGGGCCATCGCGGCGCGGTCGATCGGCTTCATGGGCAAGCTCGTCGCCGAGGCGATCGAGGAGATCGACGAAGGCCCGGTCGAGGCGATCGAGGCGACCGGCGCGTCGCGGCTGCAGGTGTTGTGGATCGCGATCCTGCCCCAGGTGATGCCGGTGATCTGGGGCACCACGGTGTACCGCTGGGACATCAACATCCGCGAGTCCACGGTGCTCGGCTTCGTCGGCGCCGGCGGCATCGGCATCCTGCTCTATTCCTCGATCAACCAGTTCAAGTGGCACGAGGTTTCGGTCATGATGATCGCCATCTTCGCGGTGGTCGTG
>JADFMW010000128.1 GCA_022563655.1 Pseudomonadota bacterium | reverse complement strand
GGCCCCTGCTCGATATGGGCCTCGAAATAGGCTGCCACCGGGTAGCCGCCGACGGGCTCCGCGCCCGCATAGCCGATGCGCTCGAGCTCCCCGCCCACGGTCTTGCCGTCGGCGGCGGCGCAGCTCAGTCCGTAGTCGAGGTCGTACTTCCCGGCGAAGACCCCGGACGCCACCATGCTCGCGGAAAAGCGCACCCCTTCCTCGTCGGTCCACACGACCACGTCGATCGGGGCCTTGGTCTCGACCCCGGCGTCGTTCAACGCGCGCACCACCTCGAGCCCGGCCAGGACTCCGTACACGCCGTCGAACTTGCCGCCCAGGGGCTGGGTATCGAGGTGGCTTCCGGTCATCACCGGCGCCAGCTCCTCGTCGGCCCCGGCGCGCCGGGCGAAGACGTTGCCCATGCGGTCGATGCGCACCTTGCACCCGGCTTCGCGGCACCAGACGACGAACAGATCACGCGCTTCCTTATCGAGGTCGGTCAACGCGAGCCGCCCCGACCCGCCCGCCGGAGTGGCCCCGATGCGCGCCATCGCCATCAGACTGTTCCACAGACGATCGCCGTCAACGTGTAGGTCAATCATCTCCACCTCCCGCGCCGGCCTCAGGATTGTCTCACCCGTGCGCCGGGAATGGGAGCATAATGGGCGGCCGCTCGCGAAGCCAACCTTGATCTCGCGCGTTGTGCGACGATCTCCCCGCTTTGCCAGGCTGATTTGGGGGTCGAAAACCTGGCCCGTGGGTGATAAAAAATCGCTTTGCTGGGTGGTGCGCGATGAAGCGGAGACTCAATGGCACGGGATGGACGATACGGCCGCCCGGCCTGGGGGGGATGCCGCTCTCGATCGCGGGACGCCCCGATGAAACCCAGGCGTTCGATGTCATTGCGGCGTTCGTCGAAGGCGGCGGCGACTTCATCGATACCGCGAACGTCTACTGCCTCGACGATTCGGAGATCGGTCACAACGAGCGCCTGATCTCCAGGGCGCTCGCACGGATCGGAAAGCGCGCGGCGGTGCTCGTCGCCACCAAGGGCGGCCTGCGGCGGCCGGGGGGCGCGTGGACGGTGGATGGCAACCCGAAGTGGCTTCGGACCTCGTGCGAGAAAAGCCTCGAGGATCTCGGTTCCGATGCGATCGCCCTATACCAGCTCCACGCGCCGGACCCGCAGGTGGACTTCGGCGATACGCTGGGGGAGTTGATCCGGCTGAAGGAGGAAGGAAAGGTCCTGCATATCGGGTTGTCGAACGTCGAGTGCAAGGAGCTCGAATTCGCGCTGCGCCACACGCCGATCGCTTCGGTTCAGAACCGCTGCAATCCGTTCTTCAAGAGAGATTTCGATAACGGCCTGATCGGCATGTGCCTGAGCAAGGGTGTCGCCTACATCCCCTACGCCCCCGTTGGCGGCAATCGCGGCCATGCGCGGTTGCCGGCTCATCCGCTCTTCCGGCGCTTGTCCGAGAAATACGGCGCCTCGCCATACTGCGTCGCGCTCGCGTGGCTCCTGCAGAAGGGCGAGCATATCATCCCGATCCCGGGCGCGAGCAAGCTCTCGAGCGTGCGCGACGCCCAACGCGCAGGCGACGTCGAACTCGAGCGCGATGACATCGCCCTGATCGACCGCCTCCCGGACGAGTAGGGGCCCCTGCGGGCCGCCTTCCCGCTCGTGGGTGCGGCGCGGCATGGGCGTTGATCGGCCGTGCGGCGGCGCCGGCGCGAACGGCTGACCGAACGACTAACCGAACGGCGCAAGTGATGTAGTATCGGCGCCACAGGCGAGGAAACCGGCCATGACCGAGACGATCCTGGCGAACGAGCCGGCGATCCGGCTGGGCATCTTTCTCGGCGTTTTCGCTCTCGTCGTGGTTTTCGAGACGCTCGCGCCCCGGCGTGCCCGGACCATGCCGCGCACCGCCCGCTGGCCGCACAACATCGGCGTCGTGGTGGTCAACACGCTGCTGTTGCGCCTCGTCTTCCCGACCGCGGCGATCGGCATGGCGCTCATGGCGGCGACGCGCGGCTGGGGGCTGCTCAATATCATCGATGCGCCCTACTGGCTGTCGGTCGCGCTGACGGTCGCGCTGCTCGACCTCGCGATCTATCTCCAGCACGTGATGTTCCACGCGGTGCCGGCGCTGTGGCGGCTGCACCGCATGCACCATGCCGACCTCGACTTCGACGTCACCACGGGGGCGCGGTTCCACCCCATAGAGATCCTGCTGTCGATGGGGATCAAGCTCGCGGTCGTCGCAGCCCTCGGCCCGCCCGCCCTCGGCGTGCTGATCTTCGAGGTGCTGCTCAACGCCACCTCGATGTTCAATCACGCCAACCTGAACATCCCCCTCGGCGTCGACCGGGTGCTGAGGCGGCTCGTCGTCACCCCCGACATGCACCGGGTGCACCACTCGGTCCTGCCCCCGGAGACCAACAGCAACTTCGGCTTCAACCTGCCGTGGTGGGACCGGCTGTTCGGAACTTACCGAGCCCAGCCCGAGGCCGGCCATGGGGCGATGACGATCGGCATCGAGCAGTTCCGCGAGCGTCGCGATCTTCGCCTCGACCGCATGCTGGTGCAGCCCTTTGTCGGCGGGGTCGGGGACTACCCGATCAACCGGCGAAGCGGCTAGCGCGGCGCAGCACCGCGCCCATGCGCGGGTCATATGCGGTCAAGGGACGGCTTGTGGCGATCTGGAGATGACGGGCCGCCGGTTTGTGCTAAACTCGTCCGCCGCGAGATCGTCTCGTTCGCGATCCGCGAGACCGAAGAGAGGCGAAACCATGCTCAAATACCTCCGCGCCACGGCCGCCGCCATCATCGCGGCGGCGTTCGTGCTCGGCGCCGGCCAGGCGGCCCTGGCGACGCCCCAGGACTTGGTCGTAAAAGCGCAGCGCGTGCTCGAGGACCTGAAAACGGACCCCAACTTCAAGACCTTTCGGCAATCCGTGAAGACCGCCAAGGGGATCCTCGTCATTCCGACGCTGCTCAAGGCCGGCTTCTTCTTCGGTATCGAGGGCGGCAGCGGCGTGCTGCTGGCCCGCAACGAAAAGGGAGAGTGGAGCCATCCCGCCTTCTTTACCTTGGGCGGCGGGAGCTTCGGTCTCCAGATCGGCGTTCAGGCCGCGGAAGTGGCGTTCGTGATTCGCACCGCGAAGGGGCTCGAGGCAATCATCAGCAGCGAGGTCAAGCTGGGCTTGGATGGCAGCATCAGCATCGGCACGTTCGGCAAGGGCATCGAAGGCTCGACCACGCTGGGCCTGGGCGGCGACATCGTTGCCTACTCGAAGTCGGTGGGGGCGTTCGCCGGCGTCGCGCTGGAGGGCGCGATTATCCACCGGCGCAACGATCTCAATCGGGAATATTACGGCGACGCCGCAGCCACGTCCCGCGCGATCGTCCTCGAGGGTGGGCACGCCAACCCGCAGGCCAACGAGTTGCGCGAGACCCTCGCCGGCTTCTAGTCCGGCGGCGGCGGGGCGCGGGCGAATCGCTGGCTGAGGGCCCATGGACCGGCCGCTTTCGGGCATCCGCGTGGTCGGCCTGGAGCAGTACATGGCCGGGCCCTATTGCACCATGCTGCTGGCCGACGCCGGGGCCGAGGTCGTCAAGATCGAGCGCCCGGGCGCCGGCGACCCGCGCCGCTCGATGCCGCCTTTCGCCGAGAAGGACGGCGTCAAGAAGGCCGCGGGCTTCATGGGCTATAACCGCAACAAGAAGAGCCTCGCCCTCGACCTGCGCCATCCCAAGGGGAATGAGGTCTATCACAGGCTCGCCGCCAAGGCGGACGTGGTGGTGGAGAACCTGCGGCCGGGGTCGATGGACCGCATGGGCCTGGGCTACGAGGCGCTGAAGGGGCGGCACCCGCGCCTCGTCTACGCCGTCATCTCGGGGTTCGGGCGGCTGAAAGGTTACCAGGGGCCCTACGGCGACCGGCCCGCCTTCGACATCGTCGCCGAGGCGATGAGCGGCATCATGCACATGGTCGGCTTCGAGGACAGGCCGCCGTCGTGGACCATCTACGGCATGGCCGACATCTACTCCGGCATGGTCACCGCGTACGGCATCGTGCAGGCGCTGTTCATGCGCGAGCGCACCGGCGAGGGGCAGCTCGTCGACTCGGCGATGTACGACAACATGCTGTCGTTGAACGAGAGCATGGTCGCGCTGCACTCGGTCGCCGGGCAGTCGCCGCATCGCGGCCGGCCGCGCAACGCCTACCCCCGCGGCGCCTTTGAGGCCCGCGACGGCTGGGTCGCCTTGAACGTGCCCGACAACCGCATCTGGGGCCGCCTGTGCGAGACCATGGGCCGGGCCGACCTGATCGAGGATCGGCGCAGCAACAACGGCACCGTCCGCTCGGAAAACCGCGCCTTCCTCGACCCGATCATCGAGCGCTGGCTGGCCGCGCTGACGCGCGACGAGGCCGTCGAGCGCCTCAACGCCGCCGGCGTGCCCGCCGGCGCCGTGCATACCGCCGAGGACATCTTCGCCTGCCCCCAGGTCGCCGCCAGGGGCATGCTGATGCCGGTCCACGACCCCGAGGTCGGCGAGTTCACGTTCGCCCGCACCCCGCCGCATCTCTCCGCCGCGCCGGAGCTGCCGGCCGAGCCCGCCCCCGGCCTCGGCCAGCACACGCGAGAGATCCTGGAATCGCTGCTCGGCTATTCGAGCCGGGAGGTCGACGACCTGGCCAAGGCGGGCGCCGTCCAGCTCAAAGCCTAGCGCGACGGCCGCGCCGACCGCCGCCCCGCCCGCCGCCCCGCAGGGGTGCGGCTCGGCCGGTCACGTCGATTGCGCGGCGCGCCAGCACCGATGTGTCCGTCACGGGCGTGACATTCATCAGGTACTGACTGTCCAGGGCCAGAAGCCCCTCAGCCCCAAAGGCTACCGGCACGAGCGGTGAAGAAGGCGTTTTTCCCTCTGGGTAGCGCAGGAATCGTTTTTCACGGAAAAGCCACTTGAACAATCTATTTTCATGGATTATAATCATTTTTCAGAGATCTGCGGTAAATCTAACCAAATTTCAGTTGGAGACTCGATTTTTCATGGATACATCCGATCAGCATCGTTTTTCAGGTCCTGTAACCGTTTTTCATGAAAGAAGGCTTCCTGAAAGGGCTATTCCGACCGGCTATGCGGCCCTCATCGACACTTACGATTTGGCAGTGCCTTTGCCACGGACCCTCGCGGCTACAGGTCAGCGCCATAGGATAATCGAAGAGGCGGGTTGGCACATCCTGACCCCACGCCATACGCCTCATGCGAGCCTGGAAGGCCACCTTACCTTCGCCTTGAAGTATGAAGGGCTCGATTTGGCGATCCTAAAGTGTCTATTCAGCACAATAGACGCCAACGAGGTAGAAGCTTTGGTCCGCGCCAAGCCGACCGGCAGCTATGCGCGGCGGATTTGGTTCCTTTATGAGTGGCTCACTGGAAAGTGTCTAGGCCTCCCTGGCGCCGACAGGGGCTCCTATGTGCCTGTCGTCGATCCAAAGCAGCAGTACGCGACACAAGGCGAAACTTCGCCGCGCCACCGCGTAAAAAACAATCTTCCCGGAACGCCGGCCTTTTGTCCGCTTGTATTTCAGACAGAGGCGCTTAAGCAATTCATCGACATGGACCTGTCGGAACGCGCTCGGGCGGTCGAGGCCAATGTACCTCGCGACCTGCTGGCGCGAACGGCTGCCTTCCTCCTCCTGAAGGACTCGAAGTCGAGCTATGCCATCGAAGGCGATCGTGCTCCCCAGGACCGTATCCAGCGCTGGGGCCGCGCCATAGGCGAGGCGGGTAAGAGGCCCCTTGACCTCGAAGAGTTGCTCCGGCTCCAACGCATTGTTATCGGTGATGCACGGTTCGTGCGGCTTGGCCTCCGCAGCGAAGACGGATTTGTCGGCGAGCATGACCGGGAATCACGCATGCCATTGCCCAACCATATCAACGCCCGGCCGGACGATCTCCTCTCTCTTCTAGAAGGCATGTTCGCCTTCGATGAAGGACCGGCGCAGAAGCTCGATGCGGTTATCGCGGCAACGGTGCTGGCTTTCGGTTTCGTTTACGTGCACCCATTCGAGGATGGCAATGGCCGTATTCATCGCTACCTGATCCACCACATGCTGGCACAAAGAGGCATTCATCCTCCCGGCTTGGTATTTCCCGTCTCCGCAGCGATCCTGGAGCGGATCGACGATTACGGCCGCATCCTGGAGGACTATTCCCGAAGGCTCATGCCGATCATTGAGTGGGAGCCCACAGAGGATGGTAACGTCAGTGTCCTGAACGACACGGCCGATTTTTATCGCTACTTCGACGCCACGCCACACGCCGAATTCCTGTACGCCTGCGTTTGCAAGACGATTGAAGAAGACCTACCGAACGAGATCGATTTCCTCCAGCGCTACGACCGCTTTCGCACGGGTGTCGAAACAGTCGTCGACATGCCTGATCGAACGGTCGATCTACTGTTCCGCTTCCTTCACCAGAACAACGGCCACCTATCACAACGGGCGCGTGAGGGCGAGTTTGCAGAGCTGACCGAGGCTGAGGCAGAGCGGATCGAGAAGATCTATCACAACACGTTTGGCGACCCCGCAACGTGACGTGCTGCCTATCCTATGCGCATGTCCGCCCCGTTCGCAGCCATCTCGCCTCGAAGAGTAGGATAAGCTGGTTGCGCGTCCCCGCATCGATTTCTTGCGACCGTGGCGCCGGACGGCGCCCCGCAGGGGCTCGGCTCAGGCGACCTCGAACAGGCCGGCGGCGCCCATGCCGCCGCCGACGCACATCGTCACCACCACGCGCTTGGCGCCGCGCCGCTTACCCTCGATCAGCGCGTGGCCGACCATGCGCGCGCCGCTCATGCCGAAGGGATGGCCGATGGCGATCGCGCCGCCGTCGACGTTCAAGGTCTCCATCGGCAGTCCGAGCCGGTCGCGGCAATAGATCACCTGCACGGCGAAGGCCTCGTTGAGCTCCCACAGATCGACGTCGTCGATCCCGAGGCCCTGGCGCTCGAGCAGCCTGGGCACGGCGAAGACGGGGCCGATGCCCATCTCGTCGGGCTCGCAGCCGGCGACCGCGAAGCCGCGGAAGACGCCGAGCGGCTCGAGGCCGCGCCGTTCCGCCAGCTTGGCGTCCATCACCACGCACGCCGACGCGCCGTCGGAAAGCTGCGACGCGTTGCCGGCCGTGATCCACTTGTCCTCGCCCGCGACGGGCTTGAGCCCGGCCAGGCCCTCGATGCTGGTGTCGGGACGGTTGCCCTCGTCCTGCGCCTCGCGCCCACATGGCGACAAATTGGCAGGATGCTACAAGGTATCACGCCAAGAAAGACGCACAACCCCCCGAATGGTCAAATCACAAGACAAAAAATCGGCACAGTGCAGTTCCCGGAGCCTGGGAGGGCTTCAAATACGAATCGCCCCACCCTATCTACTCCCCTACAGGCTTCATGAATGGGAACAAGATCACATCCCGTATAGACCGCTGGTTCGCAAGCAACATCACGATCCGATCAATACCGAGCCCAAGCCCGCCCGCAGGCGGCATACCCACCTTCAGCGCACGCACAAAATCAACATCAAAGTTTCGGAACGTCGACTCCTCATCATCCACGCCCCCAAGTTGCTCCTTGAACTTCGCTTCCTGAATGTCTGGATCGTTGAGCTCCGTATACGCCGGCCCAATCTCCATTCCCGCAATGAATAAGTCCCATCGCTCGGCGATACTCGGATCATCAGCCTTCGGCCGCGTTAATGGGCTCAGCGCTGCGGGATAGTCCATCACAAACGTCGGCCGCGCGGGATCCAACATCGGCTCAGCAACCTCTTCAAACAGTTTGTTGATCACAAACACATCATCAAACGGAACCCCATCGCGCTCCAGTTGCAGCCCGCGCTTCTTGGCTTCTTCCCTGGCCTTGGCGACATCGTTCATCTCAAAGCCAAGTGCCCTTGCGAAAAGCTCGGCATACGTCACCTTTAAGAACGGCGACCCGTAATCAATCATCAACTCCCCAAATGGAAGCGTAAGCTCTTCCGGCAACGAATCCTCTTCTGCACT
>JADFMW010000127.1 GCA_022563655.1 Pseudomonadota bacterium | reverse complement strand
AATACGCGGGACATCGTGATCGATCCTGCGGCGGGTAGCTATTCCGTATTGACAGCATGTCAGAAAACAAACCGGCGGTTCCTTGGTTGCGACATCGACGGCTAGAATGGCCCTGATCCGCAAACGACAGCCTGGACGAACCAGCGGCGCTTACGAGCGGCTCTTTGGCGACCCCGAACTCGGGAACCTCATCTCCCGCGTTCAAGGTGCCGTTATCTCATCCGGTACAGAACTTGAGAAGATAATAATTGAGCGCGCCGAAATCATTGAGAATATTGACGAGTTTCTCCAACAAGACATCTATCCCGAAGGCGCGTTTGTGGCAACAAAGGCATCCATCAAGAAGTGCAAGACAATTGACGCGGTATCTGCGGAGCCGGATTTCGTAGTGTTTGAGCGGCGCGGCCGCCGCCAACACAGCTATATCGTTGAATTGAAAGACGGAGATGCCTTCGATACCAAAAAAGCTGCTGGCGAGCGCGCAAGTATGCACAGTTTTCTTAATGTGATTGCGCCGGTCGTTGGATTCACCATCACCGTCCACTTCTGCTGTTTCAACCAGGGCAACCGCCGGGCCATCGTTGACGGCTTCAAACAGAAAATCACGCTCGAAGAGGCAATGACGGGCCGTGAATTCTGCACTTTGCTTGGCATTGATTACGACGAGATCGTGCGCTTCCGGCAGGAACACGCGCCCGTCAATTTTCGCGACTTCATCAATGAAATTCTGACCATCAAATCTACTCGTGAAGAAATCGAGAGGCAAATAGGTGGCTTTGTCGATTTTTGATGGCTAGCTAAATATATAAATCCCATATGTTAGTCCTGGCGCGGTGTCTAAGAAGGGCTGGTCCGGCTGTAGCCCATCCCTTGCGAAGGCCGGATCAGGCCGTTCGGGCGCGATGGATTGTGGCGCCGGAGGCCGATGACAAGAAATCTGCAACCAATCGATTGACGCGTTCGGGAAACTCCCAGGCCGGAAAGCCGCCCGCGTCGGGAATCGTCGCCCGCGTCACGCGCGGCAGCAGCTCTTCGAGACGATCGGCGACATCGACAAAATCCTGCACATCACGCTCGCCGTTGTAGAGCAGCACAGGCACGTCGATGGACGTCAACCGCTCGTCGATCGGCGTGACCGATTGGGCTTGGCCATCGTAGAGCCAAGGCGCGCCGGAGAACTCCGAGACGATTGCCCAATGCTCGTCCGCGCGGCATTCCTCGGGACGCCGGCGCATCACGTCGAACCACGGGCCCTCGTCGAACCATCGCCTGCGGGCCTCGGCGACGCCCTCTGCCTGGGCCACGTCGCGGGCTCGTTGCAATGCTGCCTCGACGATGGGCATGACGTGACCGGGGAGCACGGCGCCTTCGAGTATCATCGAGTGGAACCGGCCCGGATTCTCGCACGCGAGCAGGAGCCCCAAAGCCGTTCCGGTGTGCGTCGCCCAATAATGGCAGCCCGGGACACCGGCGATTTCCATCGCGCCGGCGACGTGCGATGCGAGTTCGACGTGCCCGAATGGCCCCGGGACGTCGGTCGAAAACCCATGGCCCGGCAGATCGATCAGCAGGATGCGATAGCGATCCTTGAAGGCCTCCACCTGCGAGGAAAACACGCGATGGTCCTGCGACATTCCGTGGACCATGACGAGCCAGGATGCGTCGGCCCCCGCTCCGATCACCGTCCTAGAATTCCCCGACATGCGGACCTCGCCATGCTGGTGTCAGGTCTATCAAAGTAACGCAGATGAGTCTCCCCGTGAAAGGTCTCGCAAGGCCCAGACTCAGACATTCGCCGGGGTTTTTCCACCGCCTGAGTCACAAGATGCCATGAGGCCGAAGGAAGCGGCTTCAAGCTCCTTCGATTGTGTCAACGTCGATCAGAAGGAGCGAGATGCTATGACACGGCCTGCAGCGGTGACCACAGCCGAACACACACTCCATGCCGCGCTTGAGCTGAGCAAGAACAGCTGGCTCTTGGCGATCCAGTTTCCGGACCGGGACAACCCGAGCCTGTATCCAATCCGGGGCGGTAACGCCGAAGGCCTGATGGCTAAGCTCGATGCGGCGAGCGAACGCTTGGCCAAAGTCTCGGGTCAGACGCCTAAGGTGACGCCCTGCTACGAGGCGGGCTATGACGGCTTCTGGTTGGCGCGGATGGTCTTGGCGCGGGCCTCCATCCGCGTTGCCTCGGTGTTTCGTGCGCTTCGGCGTCCGCGGGGCGGGTGGTTCTCAAGGCTCGCGGCCGCGCCCTTGGCCGCCGGCGTCCTTATTGCCGCGATGTCCGGTTTGGGCCAATAGCTCCTGTTTCTGCTGGTCGAATTCGTCTTGTGTCAGCGCCCCGGAGTCCAACAGCCCTTTCAGGCGTTCCAGCTGATCGATCCTATCCATCCTGCCCTGCCCCGAAGGCGGGTCCGGTGTCGTTGCCGCCGGCGGGGCGTGTTTCCCGCCGAACAGGCGGCCAATCCAACCGAATACACTCTTAATGGCGCCCCAAATCTTTGGCAGCAGCCAAACCATCAACAGTATGAACGCCAACATCAGCCCCAGGAAGACCCAGGGATGATGCAGCGCGACCCACAAGCCGCCGATGACCGCCACGTCCTCGGTAATGGATGCGGCCCAGTTGGTGAACGGTTCCGGCGACGCGTTGATGATGATCCGGCTTCCTGCCTTGGTGGCGTGCGACGCGGCGGCCAGGCCACCGCACATGATCGCCGCGGACAGTTCCATTGCCGCGCCGACATCGCCAACGGCCGCCGACGCCATCACGGCGCCGGCGGGAATGCGGACGAACGTGTGAACGCTGTCCCAGGTCGTATCCAGCCCCGGGATCTTGTCGATGATGAACTCGACCACGTACATGACGGATGCCGCAGCGATGACGAGCGGGTTTTCGAGGATTTGCAGATCCGGCGGCAACTCGACCGAACCCGTCGCCCCACTGAAACCCAGCACGGCCATGGCGGCGTACAGATTGACACCGCTTGCCCACGACGCCCCCATGGTCAGGGCGCGCCCTCGGCGAATGAGATGACCACTGGGCACGGTTTTCCATCAGCGAATCAGCCCGAGCAAGGGGCAGATCGTGATCTACCGTACCAATTTAGGGCCGGACTGGTTCTGGGACGCCCTTGGTGCTAGCATCGTCGGCAATCGCGGGGAGCCATCTGTGGAACTCCGGTAGCGACAGCATGTCCGTGATCGAGCTCGTCGGCGTGACCAAGGCCTGGGGCGACATCGTTGCCGTGGACGATGTGTCGTTCACGGTGGAGGACGGCAGTTTCGTCGTGCTGTTGGGCCCGTCGGGTTGCGGTAAGTCGACCACGCTGAGGTTGATCGCGGGGCTCGAATCGGTCACCGCCGGGACCGTCTACATCGGCGGCGAGGACATGACCCACAAGTCTCCCTCGGAACGCAGGATCTCCATGGTCTTCCAGTCGTATGCGCTGTTTCCCCACCTCAACGTGGCGGAGAACATCGTCTTCGGTCTCAAGGTCCGCAAGACGCCCGCGGCCGAGCGCGACCAGCGGCTCAAGCGAGCCGCGGAAATCGTCGAGCTTTCCGACCTGCTTCATCGCAAGCCGGCACAGCTTTCCGGCGGGCAGCGTCAGCGCGTCGCGCTGGCTCGCGCCATTATCGCGGAAAACGCGATCTGCCTGATGGACGAGCCCCTCTCCAACCTGGATGCCAAGCTACGCCACGACATGCGCGGCGAGATCCGTGCCTTGCAACGGCGCCTGGGGGTCACCGTCGTCTATGTCACCCACGACCAGAGCGAGGCGATGTCGATGGCCGACCGGGTCATCCTGCTGCGCGACGGGCGAATCGAACAGGCGGGCACGCCGGACGAGCTGTACGACCGCCCCGAGACCGTCTTCGCCGCCGGGTTCATCGGGACGCCGTCGATGAACCTGCTCGACCTGACCGACGGGCCCGGCGGCGCCGGGATCTCCGGGCTGGAAGGCAAGCCCGTGTTGGATGGCCCGGGCGAGGGCCTGAAACTGGGCATCCGCCCCGAGCACATCGAGATCAGGGACTTCGGCGGCCTGCCCGCCGAACTCGTCTGGTCCGACTACCTGGGCGCCGACACCATCCTGACCGCACGAGTCGGGAGCCAGTCGCTCTTGGTCCGGGTTCCGGGGCGTTTCGATGTCGCGCGCGGCGTGAGCGTCAATCTGGTCTGGGCGCCGGAGAACGTGCACGTTTTCGATACAGCCACGGGGCGCCGGGCGAGCGGCCGCCAGGCGCTGGCCATGGCCGCGTGAGATGTTTTTTTGAAGGAGGGTCGCATGCATCGGTTCGCCGATCTGCGTGCGAGTTGGCAACGGGAGAGCAGGCGGTCAAGAAAGCTCTCTGCAACATGAGACGGAGGAGGAAAGTCATGTTTGATTGCTTGAAACGCACCTTGGGCGCCAGTCTCTTGGCGGGTGCCCTGGCCCTTGGCTTCGCGAGCGGCGCCTGGGCCAAGGTGGAACTCACCATGTACTACCCGGTCGCGGTCGGCGGGCCGTTGACCAAGATCGTCGACGGCCTGGTCGCCGACTTCATGAAGGAGAACCCCGATATCGACGTCAAGGCGATCTACTCGGGCAACTACAACGACGCCCGCATCAAGGCGCTGGCCGCGCTCAAGAGCGGCAAGCCGGCACAGCTCTCGGTCATGTTCTCCATCGACATCTACGAGCTGATCGAGCAGGACGCCATCGTCGCCTTCGACGACATCGTCGAGACGCCCGAAGAAAAGGCCTGGCTCAAGAAGTTCTATCCGGCGCTCATGGAGAACGGCATCACCGGCGGCAAGACCTGGGGCATCCCGTTCCAGCGTTCCACCATCGTCATGTACTACAACAAGGACGCCTTCCGCGATGCCGGCCTCGACCCCGAGAAGCCTCCGGCGACCTGGGGCGAATTGGCCGAGATGGGCAAGAAGCTGGTCAAGAAGGACGCCGCCAACCGAGTCGAGCGCTGGGGCGTCATGATTCCCTCGACCGGCTATCCCTATTGGATGTTCGGCGCGCTTGCCATGCAGAACGACCAAGTTCTGATGAACTCGGCCGGCAACGAAACCTTCTTCGACGCGCCGGGCACCGTCGGCGCCCTGGAGTTCTGGCTGGATCTCGGCAAGACCCACAAGATCATGCCCCAAGGCACCATCGAGTGGGGCACGCTGCGCCAGAACTTCCTGGAGCAGAAGACGGCCATCATGTGGCACTCCACGGGTAATCTCACCGTGGTGAAGAAGAAGGCCGGCTTCGACTTCGGCGTGGCCATGCTGCCTGCCAGCAAGCGGCGCGGCACCCCGACCGGCGGCGGCAACTTCTACATCTTCAAGCAGACCACGCCGGAGGAGCGCAAGGCGGCGATGAAGCTCATCCGCTTCCTGACCCAGCCCGAGCGCACCGCCGAGTGGAGCATGAAGACGGGATATCTCGCCACCCGTCCGGATGCCTACGAGACGCCGGCGCTCATGGATTACGTGTCGAAGTTCCCGCCGGCCGCGGTGGCGCGCGATCAGCTCAAGTACGCGACCGCCGAGCTGTCGACCTACCAGACAGGCAGGGTTCGCAAGCTTTTGGACGACGCCATCCAGGCGGCCTTGACCGGCGCTAAGTCGCCGAACGAGGCGCTCAGCGCGGCCCAGAAGCAGGCCGACCGGCTGCTCAAGCGGTACCGGTAGGGTCTGAGTACGGCAAACCCGGAGCATCGCTTACGTTTGGTGCTCCGGGCCCGGTTTTTCCGTTAGAATGTCCCGCGCCGGTTCTACCCGGGTTCATCTTTACGGCTGGCTTCTCCTGGCGCCGGCCGCGATTCTTTTGATCGCCTTCACCCACTATCCGACCGGGGCGACCCTGGTCCACAGCGTCTTTTCCGAGGGCACGGCGCTGCGCCCGTCCACCTTTGTCGGCCTCGAGAACTACGGCTTCATGATGGGCGACGAGGTCTTCTGGCGGGTCGTCGGCAACAACTTCTGGTTCGCGGTCGGCACGATTCCGGCCAGCATCGCGCTCGCCCTGCTCATGGCGGTCTGGGTCAACGGCCGCCTGCCGGCCCGTGGACTGGTCCGCATGGCCTACTTCACGCCGACGATCCTGCCGATGATCGCGGTCGCCAACATTTGGCTGTTCTTCTATTCGCCGGACATCGGCCTCATTGACCAGGTGCTCAGGCTGTTCGGTGCGTCCGGACACAACTGGCTGGGCGACCCGGACACCGTCTTGGGGTGCATCATCATCATGACGATCTGGAAGGAATCCGGGTTTTTCATGATCTTCTATCTGGCTGCCCTGCAGTCGCTGCCGCCGGAACTCGAGGAAGCGGCCAAGCTCGAAGGTGCCAAGCGCTGGTACATCTTCCGGCGGATCACCTTTCCGCTGCTCATGCCGACCACGCTATTCGTTCTGATCAATGCGACGATCAATTCCTTCAAGCTGGTCGATCACCTCTTCATCCTGACCAAGGGCGGCCCCGACAACGCGAGCAGCTTGCTGCTCTACTATATCTACGAGGTCGCGTTCAGCTTCTTCGAGGAGGCCTACGCCGCGACGCTCACCGCGGTGCTGTTGGCCGTGCTTGCGGTGATCTCGATTGGCCAGTTCGCCATTCTCGACAAACGGATCCATTACCGATGAGCGAGTTGGCAACAGGCGGAGCGGGACTATGAGCGCGATGGATCAGCCGTTGGGCCGCAGGCTGCGCGCCACCTTCGCGCTGGCGCCGGGCGAGAGCCGCTGGCGTTGGCTCGAGATCGGCGCCGCCTGGTTGCTCGCGCTGCTCTGGCTGGGACCGCTTATCTACGCCTTCTGGGCCGCCTTCCACCCGTGGATTTATGCGACGCGCTTCGATCTCTTCGCGCCGCTCACGCTGGAGAATTTCTACGAGGCCTGGAGCCAGGCTCCCTTCGCGCGTTATTACCTCAACACGTTTCTTTTGGTGAGCTCGATCCTGGCGGCGCAGTTCGTGCTCTGCACGCTCGCGGGTTACGCCTTTGCGCGCTTCGAGTTCTTCGGGCGCGATGTCGCCTTCGTGTTGGTCCTCATACAGCTCATGATCATGCCGGAGGTCTTGATCGTCGAGAACTACCGGACCATGAGCAACCTAGGCCTGGTGGACAGCATCCTGGGTATCGGCCTGCCCTATATGGCGAGCGCGTTTGGCATTTTTCTCTTGCGGCAAACCTTCAAGACCGTGCCCAAGGAACTGGAGGAAGCAGCCCGCGTCGAGGGCTGTAACTTCCTGCAGGTGCTCTGGAAGGTCTACGTGCCGCTCGCCAAGCCGACCTATGTCGCCTACGGCCTGGTCTCGGTCAGCTACCACTGGAACAACTTTCTCTGGCCGCTGATCGTGACCAATTCGGTCGAGACCCGGCCGCTCACCGTGGGGCTGGCGATCTTCGGCGCGCCGGAATCGGGTGTGGACTGGTCGGTGATCACGGCGGGCACCCTGCTCGCGGTGGCGCCCCTTCTGATCGCGTTCCTCTTGCTCCAGCGCCAGTTCGTGCAATCCTTCATGCACGCGGGCATCAAGTAACCAGGCGGTCGCTGTGATTTGGGCTCGAGTAGGTGCGCAAAAAACCTCAGGCTGCGTTGGGACGGAGCCGGCGCCGCTTTGAACCAAGCCACTTTAGCCTCGTTGTTTCGACTGCCGACTGACGGCGATGCTGTGCTACTCTATTTCACGCGTTAGCCGTGTTGAGCCATGGTCGGAACCAGGAAGTTGCGCCCGATCAAATGGATTCTGGCAGCCTTGTTGGCTGGCCTGAGTGCATCGAGCACCGTGGCGCCAGCGACCGCAGCGGCGTATTGGTTCAGCCCGGACGGCTGTGACTACGGAGTTGAGCCGAGACTTCCCGAATGACTCCCCCGATCGCCGAGAACGGTAGCACGAATGGCGGTCGAGGGTAAATCACTTCGGCAGAAGTGGGGGGACAAAGAATGTCTACTGACTGAGTTGGATAACCAAATCTGCACACTTGTCAGCAACTTTGCTGTCGGGTTTCTCTTCGCCAGGCATTGTCGCCCAACCCTGTTTTTCTACGTAGTCACTTCTCTTCCAGGAACTTTCTTCTTTCAATTCTTTGAGCTTCTGATCTTTCTCCGAATCCTGGTTATACTGCTCGACACAAAT
>JADFMW010000126.1 GCA_022563655.1 Pseudomonadota bacterium | reverse complement strand
GCCCAGATCGCCAGCTTCCGCGAGCCCGGCGCGCGGGTGGACGTCGGCATCGGCCACGCGGTCTACGGCCACATGGCGGTGATGCCCGAGGTGGTGCGGCAGACGCTCAGCGAGGATTTCGACTAGCGCCGATTTATTCCACCACCTCGTCGGCGTGGACGCCCCAGAGGTGGGCGCGCGGGAGCCACCCCGTGGCGCCGGCGATCTCGACCCGGCACCAGCCGCCATCGCACGCGACGAGCCGGCCGACGACGCCGGGCTCGGCCCTGAGCTCGGGCGCCGACGCCGCGTCGGGACGGCGATAGAGCGTGCGCACCCCGCCGGTGACGAGGATCGAGCGGCGCCCCGACAACAGGCTCTTGTGCACCCAGCCCTCGCTGCCGTCGACGTCGCGGACGCGGCGCCACTGCTCGTACTCGGCGACGATCTCGACCGGCAGGTAGCGGCGCTGGAACACCCACTCCACCGGGTATTGCGTGCCGGGGCCGGCGCGCAGGTTGACCTCGTCCGAGCGCAGCGAGGCGAAGCGCGGCAGCGGCGCCGCGCCTTCCCCGGCGGGGGCGGCGTCGAGGGCGGCGACGGTCAGGACGAGGGCGGCGGCGACGCGCCGGAGAATCAGACTCACGCGCAAAGGCTCCCGGTCAGGCGGCGCGCCACTATAGCCGAGCCCGCGCGGCGGCGCAGCGGCTGGCGGCGACGCGTTGTCTCGTCCCCATACATTTGCTAAACAGGGGCGGCCGGCGCGGGCTCTCGGTGGCCGCCCCCCGCCGCGGGAGACCCTGATGGCCAAGAAAAAACCCCTCGTCGTCATCACGCGCAAGCTGCCCGAGGTCATCGAGACCCGGATTATGGAGCTGTTCGACACCCGGCTCAACGACGACGATGCGCCGATGTCGCAGGCCGACCTCATCGCGGCGATGAAGACGGCCGACGTGCTGGTGCCGACGATCACCGACCGCATCGACAAGGAGGTGATCGCGCACGCCAACCCCAACCTGCGGCTGATCGCTAACTTCGGCAACGGCGTCGATCACATCGACCTGGCCGCGGCGCGCGAGCGCAACCTCACCGTGACCAACACGCCGGGCGTGCTCACCGAGGACACCGCCGACATGACCATGGCGCTGATCCTCGCGGTGCCGCGCCGGCTGGCCGAGGGCGAGCGGCTGGTGCGCAGCGGCGAGTGGACGGGCTGGGGTCCGACCTTCATGCTCGGCCATCGCATCTGGGGCAAGCGGCTCGGCATCGTCGGCATGGGCCGCGTCGGCACGGCGGTGGCGCGGCGGGCGCGCGGCTTCGGGCTGTCGATTCACTACCACAACCGCCACCGGGCGCCCGAGGAGGTCGAGGCCGAGCTCGAGGCGACCTATTGGGAGAGCCTCGACCAGATGCTCGCGCGCATGGACATCATCTCGGTCAACTGCCCGCACACGCCGGCGACCTACCACCTGCTCTCGGCGCGCCGGCTCAAGCTGTTGCGCCCGCACGCTTACGTCGTCAACACCTCGCGCGGCGAGGTGATCGACGAGAACGCGCTCACCCGGATGCTGCGCGGCGGCGAGATCGCCGGCGCCGCGCTCGACGTCTTCGAGCACGAGCCGGCGATCAACCCCAAGCTCCTCGAGCTCGACAACGTCGTGCTTCTGCCGCACATGAGCTCGGCGACCATCGAGGGCCGCATCGACATGGGCGAGAAGGTCGTCATCAACATCCAGTCTTTCGTCGACGGCCACTCCCCGCCCGACCGCGTGATCGACATCTACACGTAATTCGGAAACCAGGGGACCGGGACGGGCTTCAAACCTTCCCGCGCAGGGCAATTCGCGAAACCGCACGCGCACCCGAGGCCGCCTGGGTTCAGACGAACAGCATCGCGCCGGTGGCCGAGGCGTCGTTGAGGAAGGTGACGATGCCGCCTTCCTCGAACTCGAAGTCCTGGCGCAGCTCCGCTCTCGCCAGCCCGATGGCGCGCAGGCCCATCTCGCACACCATGATCCTGACGCCGAAGGCGACGCAGGCGGAAAAGAGTTCCTCGAAGGTGGCGACGCCGCGCTCGGCGAACTCGGCGTCGCGCGCCGCCGCGCCCGGGAGCGCCGTCCAACCGGGAGAGCCATCGGGCCGCCTGGGGCCGAGCGCGTGAATCGCGCCCATGGTCAGGAACAGCGTCGTCGGCCGGTTGACCGCGGCGGCGGCGGCGGCCATCGACAGCGCGTAATGCACCCGCTCGAAGTCGCCGGAGAAGACGACGATCGACAGCTTGTCCGGCGGCTCGGCGGCGCTTTCAGGCGGCATGGCTCGACAGATCGGTGATCGTGGCGTGGGGCCCGCACAGCGGGCAGCCGGGGTCGGGCTTGATGTGCAGCTTGCGGAACGTCGTCGACAGCGCTTCGTAGAGCAACAGCCAGCCCGAGAGGCTTTCGCCGATGCCCAGGAGCTCCTTCAGCACCTCGGTCGCCTGCACCGAGCCCATGGCGCCGGCCACCGTCCCCAGCACGCCGGCCTCGGAGCACGACGGAATCTGCCCCTGCGGCGGCGGCTCGCGGAACAGGCAGCGATAGCACGGGTGGCCATCGCCGAGGTAGGCCTTGAACGTCGAGATCTGGCCGTCGAAGCGCAGCATCGCCGCCGACACCAACGGCTTGCGGGCGAAGTAGCAGGCATCGTTGGCGAGGTAGCGGGTGGCGAAGTTGTCGCTGCCGTCGGCGACCAGGTCGTAGGGCTCGATGAGCGCCGGCGCGCTCTCGGCGGTCAGCCGCTCGTGATGCGCGACGACCTCCACCTCGGGGTTAATTTCCGCCAGGGTACGGCGCGCGCTGTCGGTCTTGGCGTCGCCGATGCGAGAGGTGCCGTGAATGATCTGGCGTTGCAGATTGGACAGCTCGACGCGGTCGTCGTCGACGACGCCGAGCGTCCCCACCCCGGCGGCGGCGAGGTACATCAGCAGCGGCGAGCCCAGCCCACCGGCGCCGATCACCAGCACCTTCGAGCCCATCAGCCGCGCCTGACCCTCGCCGCCGACCTCGGGCAGGATGATGTGGCGCGCGTAGCGGTGAAGCTGAGCCTCGGTGAAATCCACGGCCAGTCCCTCGCTGGACCTCGCCTCAGCAACCGGTGGAGCCGAAGCCGCCGGCGCCGCGCTCGCTCGCGGGCAGCGCGTCGGCCGCGCGCCATGCGATGCGCGCCACCGGCGCGACGACGAGCTGCGCGACGCGCATGCCGCGGGTCACGGTGAACGTGCTGTCGCCGAAGTTGGCGAGGATGACGCCGATCTCGCCGCGGTAGTCCGCGTCGATCGTGCCGGGGGCGTTGAGCACGGTCACCCCGTGCTCGAGCGCCAGCCCCGAACGCGGGCGTACCTGGGCCTCGTAGCCTGGCGGCAGCGCGATGGCGATGCCGGTGGGCACCAGCTTCCGGGCGCCTGGGGCGATGGTGAGCGGCGCGTCCACAGCGGCCGCGAGATCCATCCCGGCGCCCTGTGCGCTGGCGTAGGCGGGCAGCGGCAGGTCCGAGGCATGCGAAAGGCGCTTCACGGCGACGCCGAGGGTCGGGCCGCTCATGCGTCGCGCGCGGCCGCGAGGTGCTCGGCGACGCGGGCGGCGAGGCGCTCGGCCACGGCCGCCTTGCTCATCTCCGGCCAGCGCTCGACGCCGTCCGCGGTAATCAGGTGCACGGCGTTGCGGTCGCCGCCGAGCGTCCCGGTTCGCGGCGAGACGTCGTTGGCGACGATCCAGTCGCAGCCCTTTCGGGCGCGCTTGGCGACGGCGTTCTTAACCACCTTCTCGGTCTCCGCAGCGAAGCCGACGACCAACGTCGGCCGCCGGTTGCCGGCGGCGCTGAGCGCGGCCAGGATATCGGCGTTCTCGACCAGCTCGAGTTTGGGCGGCCCGCCGTCCTTCTTGACCTTGTGACCGCGCGGCCGGGCCACCCGCCAGTCGGCGACGGCGGCGGCGCATACCGCAACGTCCACGGGCAGCGCCTGCTCACACGCGGCGTGCATCTCGGCGGCCGATTCGATGCGGACCACCCGGACGCCGGCCGGGTCGGGCTGACTCGTCGGCCCCGACACCAGCGTCACATCGGCGCCGAGGCGGGCGCAAGCGGCGGCGATCGCGTGGCCCTGCTTGCCCGACGAGCGGCTGGAGATGTAGCGCACCGGGTCGATCGCCTCTTGCGTGGGACCGCTGGTGACGAGCGCCCGCTTGCCGCCGAGCGGCCGCTCGCCGGGCAGCGCCTGCTCGATCGCGGCGAGAATCTGCGCCGGCTCGGCCATGCGGCCCTCGCCCTCCTCGCCGCAGGCGAGGTCGCCGGCCTCGGGACCGACGCGCAGCACGCCGTCGGCCTCGAGGGTGCGCAGGTTGCGCTTCGTCGCCGGGTGCTCCCACATCCGCGCGTTCATCGCCGGCGCCACCAGCACCGGCTTGTCGGTGGCGAGCAGCGCGGTGCTCGCCAGGTCGTCGGCGAGCCCCGCCGCCATCTTGGCGAGCAGGTCGGCGCTCGCCGGCGCGACGACGACGAGGTCGACCTCGCGCGACAGTCGGATGTGCCCCATCTCGCTCTCGTCGGTGAGCGAGAACAGCTCGGAGTACACCTTCTCGCCGCTCAATGAGGCGACCGACAAGGGGGTGACGAACTCCGCCCCGCCGGCGCTCAGCACGCAGCGCACCCCGGCGCCGCGCTCGCGCAGGCGGCGGATCAGCTCGAGGCTCTTGTAAGCCGCGATGCCGCCGGAAATGATCAGGAGAATGCGTTTGCCGTCGAGCATGGGTGCCCCTCCCGCGGGGCGTCAATGGCGGTCGGGATTAACGTAAGGCCGGCCCCGCCCAGGTGCAACCCCGCCCGCATGCCGGGCCTGTGCTCATAACCATGCCGGGCCTGTGCTCATAACAGGGCTGCCATGGTGAGCGCCAGCGCGGCGAGCGCCGCCCACAACAGCGGCGTCGCGGCGCCGCGGCGCGTCCCCGCCTGGGTCAGCGCGCGCAGCGTCTCCGGGTGCAGCTTGAGGCCGCCGTCGGCACCCGCGGCTAGCATCGTCTCGGCATCTTTCAGCAGCTTGGGCAGGCGCTGGGCGGCGGCGAGGCCCTCGGCGGCGGCGTCGCGCAGCCGCGCCTCGGGGCTGAGGTTCTCGCGCACCCACTCCTCGATCAACGGCTGGGCGAGCGCCCATATGTTGACCTCGGGGTTGAGCCGGCGGCCGAGGCCCTCGACGAACACCATGGTCTTCTGCAGCAGCAGAAGCTGCGGCTGGGTCTCCATGGCGAAGGTCTCGGTCACCTGAAACAGCCGGCCGAGAAGCTGGGCGAGCGAGATTTCGTGCAGCGGCCGGCCGAGGATCGGCTCGCCGATCGAGCGGCACGCCTGGATGAAGGCGTCGCGCGACTTGCCCGCCGGCACGTAGTCGGCCTCGAAGTGCATGTCGGCGACGCGCACGTAGTCGCCGGTGAGAAAGCCAAGCAGCATCTCGGCCAGGTAGCGCCGCGTCTCGCGGTCGAGCCGGCCCATGATGCCGAAGTCGACGGCGACGATGTCGCCGGCGGGAGCGACGAACAGATTTCCCGGGTGCAGGTCGGCGTGAAAGAAGCCGTCGCGAAACACCTGGTTGAAGAACGAGCGGGCCGCCTTTTCGATGATCGCGTCGAGATCGTGGCCGGCCGAGACCAGCGCCTCGCGCTCGTCGATGGGGATGCCCTCGACGCGTTCGAGCGTCAGCACCCGCCGCGCGGTGCGCCGCCAATCGATCGCGGGAACGCGCAGGCCCTCGTCTTCGGCGAGGTTCTCGCGCAGCTCCGAGGCCGCCGCCGCCTCGAGGCCCAGGTCCATCTCGATGGTCACCACCTCGGCCAGCTTTCGCACCACCTCGACCGGCTTCAACCGCCGCCATGCGGGCTGCGCGCGTTCGATCAGCTCGGCCAGCCAGTAGAACAGTTCGAGGTCGCGGGCGAAGGCCTGCTCGATGCGCGGGCGCAGCACCTTGACCGCCACCTCGCGGCCCTCGCTGGTGGTGGCGAAATGGACCTGGGCGATCGAGGCGGCGGCGACGGGCTCGTCGTCGAAGCGGCTGAATAGCTCATCGAGCGGTGCGCCAAGCTCGGCCTCGATGGTGGCGCGGGCTTGCGCCGCGGGAAACGGCGGCAGACGGTCCTGGAGGTTCGAGAGGTCTTGCGCCATGGTCTCGCCGATCACGTCCGGCCGGGTCGACAGCGCCTGGCCGAACTTGATGAAGCCGGGTCCGAGCGTCTGCAGCGCCGCGACCAGCCGCTCGCCCGGCCGTCCCGGCGCGCCGCGGCGCGACGCCAACTTGGCGAGCGCCGTCAGCGCCGGCGGGAGCCCTAGAATCTCGAGCGGGAACAGCGCGTCGTGCCGCGCCAGGGTGCGGGCGATGCCGACCATGCGGCAAACGTTACGGGCCGTGCGCAGCATCGCCTCAGATGCGCCAAGCCGAATGCAGGGCCGCGATGCCGCCGCTCAGGTTGCGGTAGCGTACGTTGCCGAGAGCAGCGGCGGCGATCATCTCGGCGAAGCGCTCCTGGTCGGGGAACCGGCGGATGCTCTCGACCAGGTATTGGTAAGCCGCTTGGTTGCCGGCGACGAGCGCGCCCAACGCCGGCAGCAGTTTGAACGAGTAGGCGTCGTAAAGCCGCGCCAAGCCCGGCACCACGATTTGGCTGAACTCGAGGCAGACGAAGCGCCCGCCCGGCTTGAGCACGCGCCGCGCCTCGGCCAGCGCGCGGTCGATGCGGCCGAAGTTGCGAATGCCGAAGGCGATGGTGTAGGCGTCGACGCAGGCGTCGGCCAGCGGCAGGTTCTCGGCGTCGCCGCAGAGCCAGTCGATGCCGGCGAAAACGCCGCGGTCGGCCGCGCGGTCGCGGCCACGCTCGATCATCGCCGGGTTCGCGTCGCAGACGACGACGCGGGTGCCGGACGCGGCGCCGCCGGCGCGGTCGAGGATGCGGAAGGCCACGTCGCCGGTGCCGCCGGCGACGTCGACGATGCACATGCCGGGGCGCGGCTTGAGGCAGTCGATCAGGTCGGCCTTCCACAGCCGGTGGACGCCGCCGCTCATCAGATCGTTCATCAGGTCGTAGCGCGGCGCGACGGCCGAGAAAACGTCGCGCACCAAGCGCGCCTTTTCCTCCACGCCGACGGCGCGAAAGCCGAAATGCGTCTTCGTGCCCCGGTTGGGCTCGCGGTTTGGCTCGCGGCTTGGTTCGTGGTTTGGTTCGTGGGCGCGCGCCCCGCCGGGGCCACGGCGCGCCTGCGGCCCGCTCGCGCCGCTCGCGTAGTCGCCGAGCAGCTCGCCCGCCGGCACGCCCAGGGCGTCGACCAGCTTGGCGATGGTCACGTCGCGCAAGCGCAGCTCGCCGCGCTCGAGCTTCGAGATCGTCGGCTTGCCGAGCCCCACCATGTGCCCGAGCGCCTGCTGGCTGAGCCCGCGCGCGCGGCGCCAGTGGCGGATGCGGTTCTCCATTGGACGCATTGGACGACGGGTTTCGCCCCCGTTGGCAAGGTTTCCTATTTGGAAACTTTAGCCCCACTCGTCGGATTTAGGAAGCGCAACGTAGCGCGGCGCCGGAAAGGGCGTTACCTTACCGCACGATGCCCGAGTTGCCCGAGGTCGAGACCGTGTGCCGTGGCTTGGCGCCGCGGCTGGTGGGGCGCGCCATCGTGCGCGTCGATCAACGCTGCGACGCGCTGCGGATCCCGCTGCCGCCGCGCTTCGCCGAGCGCGTCACCGGCCGCAGGATCGCCGCCATCGGGCGCCGCGCGAAGTATATCCTGGTCCATCTCGACGACGGCGCCGTGATGCTCATCCATCTCGGCATGTCCGGCCGGCTGGTGCTGCACAACGGCAGCCCGCGAGCTCCCGGGCGGCACGACCACGTCATTTTCCACACCGACGACGGCGGGCACCTCACGTTCAACGACACGCGCCGCTTCGGGCTGATCACCCTGGCCGCGGCCGACGAGCTCGAGCGCCATCCGTTGCTCGCCGGCCTCGGCCCGGAACCGCTCGACGAAGGCTTCACCGGCGCCGCGCTGGCGGCGCGGCTGGCCGGCAAGAGGACCTGCCGTTGATCGCCGGGTTGGCCGAGCAAGCCGACGCCGGCGTCGTGTTCGACAAACCATCGGGCCGCATCGTC
>JADFMW010000125.1 GCA_022563655.1 Pseudomonadota bacterium | reverse complement strand
GCAGCGTCGAGCTGCCCAAGGATATCGAGATGGTGATGCCGGGCGACAACGTGACGATGACGGTCGAGCTGATCGCGCCGATCGCCATGGACGAGGGGCTGCGCTTTGCCATCCGCGAGGGCGGCCATACCGTCGGCGCCGGCGTCGTCACCCAGGTCATCGAGTAACCGGGCCGGGGGCAAGGGACGGGAGACACCCATGGAGAGCCAAAACATTCGAATTCGGTTGCGGGCGTTCGATCATCGCGTGCTCGATCAGTCGACCAGCGAGATCGTCAACACCGCCAAGCGCACCGGCGCCCGGGTGCGCGGCCCGATCCCGTTGCCCACGCGCATCGAGCGGTTCACCGTGCTGCGCTCGCCGCACGTCGACAAGAAGTCGCGCGAGCAGTTCGAGATCCGAACCCACAAGCGGCTGTTGGATATCATCGACCCCACGCCGCAGACGGTCGACGCGCTGATGAAGCTCGACCTCGCGGCGGGCGTCGACGTCGAGATCAAGCTCTAGGGACACAATCATGCGCACCGGCCTGATCGCGCAAAAGCTTGGGATGACCGGAGTGTTCACCGGCGACGGCACGCGTGTGCCGGTCACCGTGCTCAAGGTCGACGACTGCCAGGTGGTCGCCGCGCGGACCGTCGAGCGCGGCGGCTACGCCGCGCTGCAGCTCGGCGTCGGCAAGGCCAAGGTCAAGAACGTGAGCAAGGCGATGCGCGGCCATTTCGCCAAGGCGCGGGTCGAGCCCAAGCGCAAAGTCGCCGAGTTCCGCGTCTCGCCCGACGCGCTCATCGACGTCGGCTCCACGATCACGGTCGAGCACTTCGTGTTGGGCCAGCGCGTCGACGTCGCCGGCACCTCGATCGGCAAGGGCTTCGCCGGCGTCATTAAGCGGCACCACTTCAGCGGTCTGGGCGCGAGCCACGGCGTTTCGCTCAAGCACCGCTCGCAAGGCTCGACGGGCCAGTGCACCGACCCCGGAAGGACGTTCAAGGGCAAGAAGATGGCGGGCCACATGGGCAATCGCCGCGTCACCGTGCAAAACCTCGAGGTCGTCGACGTCGACGCCCAGCGCGGGCTTATCCTGATCAAGGGCGCCGTGCCGGGATCGAAGGGCGGCTACGTGCTGGTCTCGGACGCCAAGAAACGGCCGCCGCAAGGCGCGCCGTTCCCGGGCGCGGTTGTGGCGCCCGCCGCGGCGGGCCAGCCTCGGCGGGAGGAAACTTCCGATCAGTCTGAAACCCCAGCGTTGGAGGGCGCGGAAGCGGGCGCCGAAGAGGGCTCGAAAGAGGGCTCGAAAGAGGGCGTGAGCGGGGGCGATAAGGAGTGACCGCGGTGAAGTGCGACGTCACGACGCTCGAGAACAAGAAAGCCGGCACCATCGAGCTCGCCGACGAGGTGTTCGGCCTGCCGCCGCGCTCCGACATCGTGCATCGCACGGTGGTCTGGCAGCTGGCCAAGCGCCGCGCCGGCACGCGCAAGACCAAGACGGTGAGCGAGGTTTCCGGCTCGACGCGCAAGATCTACCGCCAGAAGGGCACCGGCCGCGCCCGCCACAGCACCCGCCGGGCGCCGCTATTCCGGGGCGGCGCGGTGACGTTCGGTCCGGTGGTGCGGAGTCACGCCCATGGCCTGCCCAAGAAGGTGCGCAAGCTGGCGCTGAAGACGGCGCTGTCGGCCAAGCTCGCCGAGGGCAGGCTGAAGGTGATCGACGCCGCCAGCCTCAAGACGCCCAAGACCAAGGCGCTGTCGCAAGTGTTGGAAAACCTCGGCTGGTCGCGGGTGCTGTTCATCGACGGACCCGAGGTCGACGCCAACTTCGCCCGCGCGGCGGCCAACCTGGTCGGCGTCCTCGTGCTGCCGCAGCAAGGCGCCAACGTCTACGACGTCGTGCGCTGCGAGACGCTGGTGCTGACGCGCGCGGCGGTCGAGCATCTGGAGGCGCGGCTGACATGAACCGCGAGCGCATGTACGACATCGTGCTGGCGCCGGTGGTGACCGAAAAGTCCACTCAGGGCGCCGAGTTCAACCAGGTTACCTTTCGCGTCGCGCGCCACGCGACCAAGCCCGAGATCAAGCAGGCGGTCGCGGAACTGTTCGGCGTCAAGGTGACCAAGGTGAACACGCTCAACATGCGCGGCAAGGTCAAGCGGTTCCGCGGCCGGCTGGGCAAGCGGGCCGACTACAAGAAGGCGATCGTCACCCTCGCCGAGGGCGAATCGATCGACGTGACCTCGGGGATCTAAGAGATGGCTCTAAAGCACTACAAGCCGGTCACGCCGTCGCAGCGCCAACTCGTGCTGGTCGACCGGTCGGAGCTGTGGAAGGGCAAGCCCGTCAAGGCGCTGACCAAGGGGCTGCACTCGACCGGCGGGCGCAACAACAAGGGCCGCATCACCGTGTGGAGCCGCGGCGGCGGGCACAAGCGCCGCTACCGCGCGATCGACTTCAAGCGTCGCCGGTTCGACGCGCCGGCCACGGTCGAGCGCCTCGAGTACGATCCCAACCGCTCGGCGTTCATCGCCCTGATCCGCTACCAAGACGGCGAGATGTCGTACATCCTGGCGCCGCAGCGGATCAAGCCCGGCGATCGGGTGGTCTCGGGCGAGCGGGTCGACATCGTGCCGGGCAACGCCATGCCGTTGCAGAATATTCCCCTCGGCACCATCGTCCACAACGTCGAGATGAAGCCCGAGAAGGGGGGCCAGATTGCGCGCGCCGCCGGCACCTACGTCCAGCTCGTCGGCAAGGATGCGGGCTACGCCATGTTGCGCCTGAATTCGGGCGAGCAGCGCATGGTGCGCGCCGAGTGCATGGCGACGATCGGCGCCGTGTCGAACCCCGACCACAAGAACATCAACCTCGGCAAGGCCGGCCGCAAGCGCTGGAAAGGCCGGCGGCCGGTGGTGCGGGGCACCGCCATGAACCCGGTCGACCACCCGCACGGCGGCGGCGAGGGCCGCACCTCGGGCGGCCGCCACCCGGTGACGCCGTGGGGCGTGCCCACCAAGGGCAAGCGCACCCGGTCCAACAAGGCGACCGATCGGCTGATCCTGCGGCGGCGGCACAAGAAGTAGGAGGACTGAAGCGTGGCGCGTTCGGTTTGGAAGGGTCCGTTCGTCGACGGCTATCTCTTGAAGAAGGCGGAGAAGGCGAGGTCGACGGCGCGCAACCAGGTGATCAAAACGTGGTCGCGGCGCTCGACCATCCTGCCGCAGTTCGTCGGCCTGACCTTCGGCGTCTACAACGGGCACAAGTTCGTGCCGGTTCTGGTGACCGAGAACATGGTGGGCCATAAGCTCGGCGAGTTCTCTCCGACGCGCACGTTCCGCGGCCACGCCGGCGACAAGAAGGCAAGGAGGCGCTAACGCCATGGGCAAGCAGCCGACCAAACGGCGGCTGGCCGACACCGAGGCCAAGGCGGTGGGGCGTCGGATGCGCACCAGCTCGCGCAAGCTGAACCTCGTGGCCGCCACCATCCGTGGCCTCGCGGTCGTCGAGGCGATCAACCGCCTCGCCTTCTCGCGGCGGCGCATCGCGCGTGACGTGAGCAAGGTGGTCGAATCGGCCGTCGCCAACGCCGAGAACAACCACGACCTCGACGTCGACCGCCTGTTTATCGCCGAGGCGTCGGTGGGCCGCGCGATGGTGTTGAAGCGTTGGCGCGCGCGGGCGCGCGGGCGCATGGGCCGCATCTTGAAGCCGTTCAGCCACCTCACCGTCGTCGTGCGCGAACGCGAGGAGCCGCTGTAATGGGCCAGAAGGTCAACCCCATCGGCATGCGCCTGGGCATCATCCGCACCTGGGATTCTCGCTGGTACGCCAACCACGATTACGCGCGCCTGCTGCACGAGGACCTCCGGCTGCGCGGCTATATCAAGAAACGCCTCTCGCAGGCGGGAGTCAGCAAGATCGTCATCGAGCGGCCGGCCAAGAAGGCGCGCATCACCATCCACACCGCGCGTCCGGGCGTCGTCATCGGCAAGAAAGGGGCCGATATCGAGCGCTTGCGCGCCGACCTCGCCAAGATGACCGACTCGGAGGTTCATCTCAACATCGTCGAGATCCGCAAGCCCGAGATCGATGCTCAGCTCGTCGCCGAGAACATCGCGCAGCAGCTCGAGCGCCGCATCGGCTACCGGCGGGCGATGAAGCGGGCGATCCAGTCGGCGATGCGTCTCGGCGCCCGGGGCATTCGCATCAACTGCGCCGGCCGCCTCGGCGGCAACGAGATCGCCCGCGCCGAGTGGTATCGCGAGGGACGGGTGCCGCTCCATACCTTGCGCGCCGACGTCGACTTCGGCCGCACCACGGCGATCACCACCCACGGCACCTGCGGCGTCAAGGTGTGGGTGTTCAAGGGCGAGATCATGGAACACGATCCGATGGCGCAGGACAAGCGCGCCGTGGAACAGCAAACCAGCGGCAGGGCCTAGCCGGCGCCGGGTGGGTGGAACGTCATGCTCAGCCCCAAGCGGACGAAGTATCGCAAGGCCCACAAGGGCCGCATCCATGGCATCGCCACGCGCGGCACCGAACTCAACTTCGGCGCCTACGGCCTCAAGGCGACGACGGCGGGCCGGGTGAAGGCGCGCCAGATCGAGGCCGCGCGGCGCGCGATCACGCGCCATTTGAAACGCGCCGGACGCATCTGGATCCGCGTCTTCCCCAACGTGCCGGTCAGCACCAAGCCGACCGAGGTGCGCATGGGCAAAGGCAAGGGCTCGCCCGAGTACTGGATGTGCCGCGTCAAGCCCGGGCGCATACTGTTCGAGGTCGACGGCGTTACGCCGGCCCTGGCCAAGACCGCCTTCGAGCGCGGCGCCGCCAAGCTGCCGGTACGCACGCGCGTCGTCGTGCGCGGCGAGGAGGCGTGAGCCGTGAAGGCTGAAGAGGTGCGCGCGCTGAGCCCCGACCAGCTCAAGGAAGAGCTGCTCAAGCTCAAGAAGGAGGTGTTCAACCTGCGCTTCCAGATGGCCGCGGGGCAGCTCGAGAACACCGCGCGGGTGCGCCAGGCGCGCCGCGACATCGCGCGGATCAAGACGATCATGCGGGAGCAATCCCGCGCCATGACTTAAGGAGGGCGATCTTGCCGCGCCGAATCATGCAGGGCACCGTGGTCAGCAACGCTGGCGACAAGACCGTCATCGTGCGGGTCGAGCGCCGGCTCATGCACCCGGTGTACAAGAAGTACATCCGCCGCTCGAGCAAGTACGCGGCGCACGACGCGGACAACCGCTGTCGCCTCGGTGAGGCGGTGCGCATCCGCGAATCGCGTCCGCTTTCGAAGACCAAGAGGTGGGAAGTGATCTTCGACGCCGCGAAGGCCGCGCCGCGCCGCGCCGAGAAGGGATCGGCGCCATGATCCAGGCGCAGACGAATCTCACCGTCGCCGACAACTCGGGCGCGCGCCGGGTGCAGTGCATCAAGGTGCTGGGCGGCTCCAGGCGCAGGACGGCCTCGGTGGGCGACGTGATCGTCGTTACGGTCAAGGACGCGATCCCGCGCGGCAAGGTCAGAAAGGGCGACTTGCACCGCGCCGTGATCGTGCGCACGGCGAAGGAAATTCACCGGCCCGACGGCACCACCATCCGCTTCGACCGCAACGCCGCGGTGCTGATCACGCCCCAGGGCGAGCCCATCGGCACGCGCATCTTCGGCCCGGTCACCCGCGAGCTCAGGGCCAAGAAGTTCATGAAGATCATCTCGTTGGCGCCGGAGGTGCTGTGATGGGGCACAAATGGCGCATCAAGAAAGGCGACGAGGTGATCGTCCTCAGCGGCAGGGACAAAGGCGCCAAGGGCAAGGTGCTCGTCGTCGTGCGCAAGACCGAGCGGGTCCTGGTCCAAGGCGTCAACATGGTCAAGCGGCACACCCGGCCCTCGTCCGCGGGTCCCGGCGGCATCATCGAGAAAGAGGCGCCGATCCACGTTTCCAACGTCGCCCACATCGATCCCAAGTCGTCCCGGCCCACTCGGGTGGGCTATCGCACTCTCGGCGACGGCCGCAAGGTGCGGTTCGCCAAGCGCTCGGGCGAGATCATCGACGCCTAGGATGGCGGAGGTCAAATGAACGCGATCATGATTCCCCGCCTGCGCAAGCATTACGAAGACGTGCTGCATCCCGAACTCAAGAAGCGATTCAATTACAAGAACTCGATGCAGGTACCGAAGCTCGAGAAGATCGTCGTCAACATGGGCGTTGGCGACGCAACCACCGACAGCAAGGTGATCAACGCCGCGGCGCGGGACCTCGCGGCCATCACCGGTCAAAAGCCGATCATCATCCAGGCCAAGCGGTCGGTCGCCACGTTCAAGCTGCGCAAGGGCATGCCGATCGGCTGCAAGGTGACGCTCCGGCGCAACAGGATGTACGAGTTTCTCGACCGCCTTGTCACGATCGCGCTGCCGCGGGTGCGCGACTTCCGCGGCGTCGCGCCCAAGAGCTTCGACAGGCGCGGCAACTACGCGTTGGGCCTCAAGGAGCAGATCGTGTTTCCCGAGATTGACTACGACAAGGTCGACAAGGTGCGCGGGATGGACATCGTAATCGTCACCACGGCGAAGACCGACGAGGAAGCAAAGGTTCTTCTCGCCGGGTTCAAGCTTCCATTCAGCGGCTGAGGGCCGAGAACGGGCATCGCGAGGTATCATCCATGGCGAAGAAAAGCGCGATCGAAAAGAACAAGCGGCGCCAGCGGCTGGTCCGCAAGTATGCCGAGAAGCGGAAACAGTTGTTGGCGGTGGCGAACGACGACTCTCTGCCCCAGGAGGAGCGCTTCGCGGCACGGCTCAAGCTCGCCGCCTTACCGCGCAACTCGGCGCAGGTGCGGGTGCGCAACCGGTGCGAGATCACCGGCCGTCCGCGCGGCTACTACCGTAAGTTCAGGATGTCGCGCATCGCCCTGCGCGAGCTTGCCTTGGTGGGCCAGATTCCGGGGATGGGAAAAGCGAGTTGGTAGGGGAGACCGAAAGATGCCGTTGAGCGATCCATTGGGTGACATGCTGACCCGTATCCGCAACGGACAGCGGGCGCAGATGCCGTCGGTGCTCTCGCCGGCGTCGAAACTGCGCGCGCGGGTCCTCGACGTGCTCAAGCGGGAAGGCTATATCCGAGGCTACTCACAGCGCGACCTCGGCAACAACTTGCACGAGCTGTCGATCGAGCTCAAGTACTACGAAGGCGAGCCGGTGATCCGCGAGGTCAAACGCATCTCCAAGCCCGGCCGCCGCGTCTACTCGTCGGTCCACGACCTGCCGCGCGTCTACAACGGGCTCGGCATCTCCATTCTCTCGACCCCGCGCGGGGTGATGTCGGATGGCGAGGCGCGCGCCGCCAACGTCGGCGGCGAAGTGCTGTGCATGGTATTCTGAAGGATTGACCATGTCCCGTGTTGGCAAACATCCCGTGGTCATTCCCGATGGCGTCGATTTCGCCGTGGCCGGTCAGGACGTGACGGTCAAGGGCAAGCTCGGCGAGCTCAGCGCGACGATGCCGCCCGAGGTGCGGATCGTCGTCGAGAACGACGCCGTCCGGGTCAGCCCGCGCGACGACAGCACTCGGGCGCGCGCGATGTGGGGAACCTCGCGCAGCCTGGTCAACAACATGGTGACCGGTGTCTCGGAGGGCTTTAAGATCGGGCTCGAGATCCACGGCGTCGGCTTCCGCGCAGCGATCGACGGCAAGGTGCTGAAGCTGCAGCTCGGCTATAGCCACGACATCAAGTACCCGATTCCCGAGGGCATCACCATCACCTGCGAGCGCCCCACCCGGATCGCCGTCGCGGGCGCCGACCGTCAGCGGGTCGGCCAGGTGGCGGCCGATATCCGCGCGTTCCGCAAGCCCGAGCCGTACAAGGGTAAGGGCATCAGGTACGAGAACGAGTGGGTCCGGCGCAAGGAAGGGAAGAAGAAGTAGGTGCCGCGGTGGCGTTGACGACGAGAAATCTGTTCGCGCGGCGCAGGCGCCGCGTCCGCGCCCGCTTGCTCAGCGTTTCGGGCGGCCGGCCGCGGCTGTCGGTGTTCCGCTCCAATAAGCACATGTATGCCCAGGTTATCGACGATTCCCGCAGCGTAACCCTGGCCGCGGCGTCGACGATCGACAAGGCGTTCAAGGGCGAGTTCAAGATCGGCGCCGACAATAAATCCGTGGAGACGGACA
>JADFMW010000124.1 GCA_022563655.1 Pseudomonadota bacterium | reverse complement strand
AATGCCGCCTCGAGTTCGACCAGTTCAGCCAGCGCTATGCCCTGCCCTGCGCGGTCGCCGCCCTGGCCGAGGACGAGCCCGCCTTCCAGGCGAGTTACTGGCACAACGCCATGTTCAACCCGGCCCTGCCCGGCGCGGTGCAGATCCTCGCCTTCACCCCCGACTGGTCGCGGGCCAGCAATTAAGTTAGGTGTCCCTATAATTAAATCATCGCCGCAATATGGGTCGCGATAACCCCGATATCAGCCCTCGGATGGGCTTCTTGACAAGCGACTAAGTACCTAGAATTTCTTATAGGCGTCCTTGAGGGCGACCAGGGGGTGGTTGGGGGACATCTGGAAGCGGATCAGCAACTCCCTAGCGATCATGTCGCGGTCCTGCTGGTTGCCCGGCAGAGTCATGTCCTCGGGCACGGTCACCCAGCCGTTGATGTTGCGGTCGAACACCGCCGGGCGGCCTTCCTCGTAGCCCATGTGCACGTCCTCGAGCCAGTTGAGGTCGTCCCAGCCCATGACCTCGATATATTTTTTAAGGAAGGGCGTGATCCGCGACATCTCGGGCAGCAGGTTGATGTCGTAGCGATAGCCGATGTGCTGGCCGATTTCCTGCTCGCGGTCCGAATCGATGCCGTCCTCGGTGAGGAAGCGGTCGACGTCCTTATGGTCGCTCATCGCATCTCTCCTAGTAACGGTTCATATCGGGCCGGCCGACGGTGTGCTGGGTGCCGGCGAGCGGCACCATGGCCATGGCCGAGGCTTCCATGGTCAGGGCCGCGAGATCCTCGGGCTCGAGGGAATGAACGTCGGTCTTGCCGCAGGCCCGGGCCATCATCTGGCACTCGATGGTCAGGGTGTGGAGGAAGTTATAGACCCGCTCGGCGGCCTCGTCCGGGTCGAGCCGGGCGCGCAGGATCGGGTCCTGGGTGGCCACGCCGACCGGGCAGCGGCCGGTGTGGCAATGGTAGCAATAGCCCGCCTCGACGCCGATCTCCTTGGGGAAGTCGGCCTCGGGGATATCCTTGTTGCAGTTCAGCGCTATCATCGCCGAGGTGCCTATGGCGACCGCGTCGGCGCCCAGCGCCAGGGCCTTGGCGAGATCGCCGCCGTTGCGGATGCCGCCGGCGTAGATCAGGGTGATATCGTCCGCCTTGCCGAGGTCGTCGATGGCCTTGCGCGCCTGGCGGATGGCGGCGATGCCGGGCACCCCGGTCTCCTCGGTGGCGAGATGCGGCCCGGCCCCGGTGGAGCCTTCCATGGCGTCGATATAGATCGAATCCGGATTGCATTTGACCGCCATGCGCACGTCGTCGAAGACCCGGGCCGAGCCGAGCTTGAGCTGGATCGGGATTTCGCCGTTGGTGGCCTCGCGGATTTCCTCGATCTTGAGCGCCAGATCGTCGGGCCCCAGCCAGTCCGGATGGCGCGCCGGCGAGCGCTGGTCGATGCCGGCCGGCAGCGAGCGCATCTCGGCCACCTGGTCGGTCACCTTCTGGCCCATCAGGTGGCCGCCGAGGCCGACCTTGCAGCCCTGGCCGATGAAGAACTCGCAGCAGTCGGCGAGCATCAGGTGGTGCGGGTTGAAGCCGTAGCGCGACTGGATGTTCTGATAGAGCCACTTGACCGAGTAGCGCCGCTCGTCGGGGATCATGCCGCCCTCGCCCGAGCACGTCGCGGTGCCCGCCATCGTCGCGCCGCGCGCCAGCGCCACCTTGGCCTCGTACGACAGCGCGCCGAAGCTCATGCCGGTGATGTAGACCGGGATGTCGAGCTCGAGCGGCCGCCGCGCGCGCGGGCCGATCACCGTCTTGGTCTTGCAGGTCTCGCGGTAGCCCTCGATGACGAAGCGGGTGAGCGTGCCGGGCAGGAACGTCAGGTCGTCCCAGGTCGGGATGTTCTTGAACAGCGCCATGCCGCGCATGCGGTAGCGGCCGAGCTCGGCCTTGACGTGGATGTCGTCGATGACGCGCGGCGTGAACAGGAAGTTCTGTCCGAGGATGTCGGTGTTGCGGCCCGGGGGCCGCGACCGCGGCCGCGGCGCCGGCGCTTGCGCGCCTTCCGTTTGCTTGCGTTTAGCCATCTCGGCGTCCCATCCCTCTCTCTCAGAGCACCATCTTCTTCTCGGCCGGCTCGAGGTTGTCGTAGTTCCACAGCTGCTTGCCGGCGACGATCTTGTGCAGGTTGCCGACGCCGTTCGGCGCCTCGAGGCCGTACTGCTCGAGCTTGCGCTCGAGCCACGCGACGTCGAGGTCGGTGAGCTCGCCGGGCACGGCGTCGACGCCGAGCGAGGCGATCTCGCCGCCCACGTAGATGGTGCCGTCGTACATCGAATCGCCCAGGTTCTTCCCGGCGTCGCCGAGCACGACCATGCGCCCGCGCTGCATCATGAAGCCCGAGAACACGCCGGTGCGCCCGCCGACGATGATCGAGCCTCCCTTCATGTTGATGCCGGTGCGCGCGCCGACGTCGCCCCTGCACACCAGGTCGCCGCCGCGCAGCGCCGCGCCGAAGCACGAGCCCGCGTTCTTTTCGACCACCACCGTGCCGGCCATCATGTTCTCGGCGCACGACCAGCCGACGCGGCCCGAGATGCGCACGTTCGGCCCGTCGATCAGGCCGACGCCGAAGTAGCCCAGGCTGCCCTCGAAGTAGAGGTTGAGCCGGTTGAGGATGCCGACGCCGAGCGAGTGCTTGGCCAGCGGGTTGCGCACCACGATGGTGCCGCGGCCCTGGCTCATGAGCTCGCGGATCTTGAGGTTGATCGCCCGGATGTCGAGCTCCGCGGCGTCGAACTCGGCGCGCTCGTTGAAGTCGACCTCGAAGCTGCCCGGATAGACGAGGTTTGCCTCTTCGACGGGCGAGAAGAAGACCTCCTGGGTGCGCCCGGCGAGGCGCTCGGCGTGCATCCCCGGATCGTGCGATCCCTGCTCCGTCTTCAGATGTGCCATACCCGCACCTCGCCTTCGTAGGGGTCGGTGGTGTCGATCTCGTAGGGGAAGATGCTGCGGATCGCGACCTCCTCGGAGGCCAGCGCGATCACCTCGTCGCTCTCGTAAAGCACCACCGGCTTCGCCGCCATGACGTCCTTGGCCAGGCCGAGGCTGTCGGAGGTGGCGACCAGATAGGTGAACACGCCGTCGAGCTCCTCGACCGAGGCGCGCATCGCGTCCTCGAGCGAATAGCCCCGGTTCAGCCGGTCGGCGAGGTAGACCGCGATGAGCTCCGAATCGCAGTTCGACAAGAACCGGTGGCCGCGGCGCTCGAGCTCGCGGCGGCCCGTCCAGTAGTTGGTGAGCTGGCCGTTGTGGACCAGGGAGATGTCGCGAAACGGGTAGGCCCAATAGGGGTGAGCCGAGCGAATGTCGACGTCCGATTCGGTCGCCATGCGGGTATGGCCGATGGCGTGGGTCCCGGCGAAGCCTTCGAGCTTGTACCGGTGCGCGACCTCGCTCGCCTCGCCGAGGTCCTTGATGAGTTCGAGCCCGTCGCCGAGCGACAGCAGCTCGACGCCCTCGATGTCCTCCAGGTAGTCGGCGAAGCGCCGCAGGTCGCCGTCGAAGGAGAGGCGATAGCGGAAGGCGTATTCGGTGACCTCCTCGGCGGCGACGATCTTGCCGCCCATCGAGGCGATGCGCCGGTCGACCTCGGCGCGGCGCTCCTCGATCTGGCGGAAGATGTCGAAGCCGGTGCTCAGGTCCTCGCGTTCGGCGACCTTTAAGCGCATCACCAGCTCGCCCTGCTTGGGCGTTCCGTAGACCGCGAAGCCCGACGAATCCGGACCGCGGTGCCTGAGCGCCTGCAGCATCGACGTCAGCTCGCCGCCGACGTTCCCGGTCTTCCCGGGATGAATGATTCCGGCGATGCCGCACATGGCGGGCTCACTCCTCGATCGATGCGCCCGGCGCCGGGCGCGAATGCGAACCTAGGGCAGAACCCTAGGGCAGGACATCGAGGTAGGTCTCGATGTCCCATTCGGTCACGGTGGCCAGGAACTTCTCCCACTCGTCGCGCTTGTAGTGCATGTAGACCGGATACATCTCGCCGGGAAGCGCCGCCTTGACGACGTCGTCGTCATCCAGCGCATCGAGCGCTTCGCCCAACGACATGGGCAGCTTGCGAACGCCCTTGCTCTGGTATTCGTCGAGCACGTCGTAGACGTTGCGCTGCTCGGGCTCGCCGGGGTCGATCCGATTCTTGATCCCGTCGTCGCACGCCGTCAGCAGGCCGGCGGCGACCAGGTACGGGTTGTTCGCCGAATCGACCGCCTTGTGCTCGAAGCGGCCGGGCGCCGAGACGCGCACCGCGCAGGTCCGGTTCTGATAGCCCCAGTTGGGGTACACCGGCGCCCAGAAGCCGAGGTCGAGAAGCCGCCGGTACGAGTTCACGATGGGGCAGCCCAGGGCGGTGAGCGCGTGCAGGTGCTTCATGATCCCGCCCAGGCAATGAAGCCCGGTCTGGCCCGGCCGGCGGATGTCGTCGGTGTCGGGCATGAAGGTGTTCTCGCCCCCCGTGCGGTAGGTGTAGACGCCGTCCATGGCGGGCAGTTGGTCTTGCCCCAGTTGGTTGACGGTGTCGTTGCCGCCCCGCCACAGCGAAATGTTGGTGTGGCAGGCCGAGGCGGAGACACCCATGAAGGGCTTGGGCATGAAGCAGGCGATGAGGTCGTGGTCGCGCGCCACTTGGGCGCAGATCTGGCGGTACGTCGTGAGCCGGTCGGCGTTGCGCAGCACGTCGTCGAACATCCAGTTGAGTTCGAGCTGGCCGGGGGCGTCCTCGTGGTCGCCCTGGATGATGTCGAGGCCCATGGCGCGAGCGTACTCGATGGCCTGCAGGAACACGGGCCTGAGGGACTCGAACTGATCGATGTGGTAGCAGTAGGGCTTCGAGAAGCCCCCGGCGGGCTTGCCGTTCTCGTCCTTCTTCAGCCACATCATCTCGGGCTCGGTGCCGGCCCGCAGATGCAGCCCGTCGTGCTCCTTCTTGAACTCCTCGTGGATGCGCCTCAGGTTGCCGCGGCAGTCGCCGGTGAAATACGCGCCCGCATTCTCTTCGTGCTCGCGGCCGCGGAACAGGGTGCAGAACACGCGTCCGACGCGCTTGTCCCAGGGCAGCTGAACGAAGGTCTCGGGCTCGGGAATGCCGACCAGCTCCCAGGCCTCGGGGCCATAGCCGATGTAGCGGCCGCCGCGGTCGATGAACAGATTTGCGACGGAGCCGTAGACCAATTGGAATCCGCGCTCGGCGAACGTCTCCCAGTGATCGGTGGGCGAGCCCTTGCCCATGATCCGGCCGGTCACCGAGACGAACTGATAGTAGATGTAGTCGATTCCCAACTCGTCGATCTTGGACCGGACCTGCCGCACCAGCTCGTCGCGGCCTTCCTGCCGCACGTAGTCCTCGATGTCCATTACCGGCTCTCTCCCCTGTCTCGACCCGGCGCCGGGTGCGTTGCCCGATGCCCGGCCGCCCCCGGCCAGGACGCCCCCGGCCAGGGTGAACGATGATGTTCGCCCGGGCGCCTCATGTCATCGCCGCCCCTGGCTTGAGGGCGCCCGGCGGCGCCGGCTGAGCCGGCTGAGCCGGCTGCGCGCCCCCGTCATCGGTCGCGGGCCTCGGTCGAGGGCCTCGGCCGCGGGGCCAGTTTGGGGTTGACGCGGGGGCTTTTTGGTCCGACCATTGACTGTACCGATTCTGGCCCAATTCAACCAATTCATCCGTATACAAACCGCCAAATGCAAAACCTGTCAAGAGACGGCTCGATGCCGTCGCCCCGCGAGCCCTCGGCGACCGCCGCCGATGCTCCCAAGATGCCCGCGGTGCGGGGCGCCGTGGGCATCGCCGCATACCTGCGCCAGGCCATCGTCGACGGCGCCTATCTCCGCGGCGAGAGGCTGCCGGCCGAGCGCCGGCTCGCCGCCGCGCTGTCGAGCTCGCGCACGACGGTGCGCGAGGCGCTGCGCCTGCTCGAGCGCGACAACCTGATCGCCCGGCGGGTCGGCAGCGGCACCTACGTCACGTTCGTGCCCGGCGCGGCGGACGACGACGTCGCCGAGATCACCAGCCCCCTCGAGCTCATCGAGGTGCGGCTCGCGGTCGAGCCCCACATGACGCGGCTGGCGACGATCAGCGCCACGGCGAAGGACATCGAGAGCATGGGCAAGGTGCTCGTTCGGCTCGAGGCCAGCGGCGCCGACGCCAACCACTTCACGACGTGGGACCGGCAGTTTCACCAGCTGCTTGCCGAGGCCACGCACAATCCGCTCATGGCCTCGCTCTACCGGCAGATCAACCGCGTGCGCGGTCACGCCCAGTGGAACGCGATGAAGGACAAGGTCCTGACCGCCGAGCGCATCGCCGGGTACAACCGCCAGCACCGCGAGCTTTACGAGGCGCTGTGCTCCCGCGACGCCGACGCCGCAGGGCGCGTCATCACCAAGCACCTGCGCACCGCCCGCCGCGACCTGCTCTCGGCTTAGACGTCGCCCGGGCGATTGACAGCAACGGGGCGATTGACAGCAACGGGGCGATTGGCAGCAACGGGGCGGTGAATCAAGCGCCCTCCCTGCACTTCGCGCGCGGCCCGCGAGGGGCTCGACAACTGTCCACGATAATGGTGGATAACTCTGTCGATAAGCGCCGGGAAAGAACCCAGATCGCAGGTTTTGCTAGGCGCGTTACCTGATTGCCCACGAATTAGGCAATTTCCTCAAGCCTTTGAATCTATATGATTATTTAAAGTCAACCGCCAATGCTACGGCGCCGCCCTCGGTTCGCTTCTGGGTGCAGGCCGCGAAAACGCGCCCTCTTCGCCGCTGTGCACAATTTCCGCCTTGGCGCCGGCTGCGGGGGTGTTTGTTCAACAAACGTTAGCCCCTTACAGGGGGTTGCGCCGGAATTCGTTAAAGGAACGTTAACGCCCCGCGGCGAAGCGTTCGATCTCGACGCCGACGCCGGCGGCTTCGACGACGGCGCCGGACTTCTCGACCCGAACGCGCGCGGCGGCGACGCGGCGGTCGGACAAGCAGAAGTCGGCGATGCGCTCGGCCAGCGTCTCCACCAGGTTGGTATGGCCGGCGGCGATGACCGCCTTCACCCCGTCGACCACGTCGTCGTAGGAGACGACGTTGGCGATGTTGTCGTCGAGTGGCTTGTCGTCGCGCACCGTGAGCTCGATGTCGATGCGCACGCGCTGATCGGTGCCGCGCTCGTGGCTGTGAACGCCGATCGAGCAGTCCAGCGTCAGGCCGCGAACGAACAATTTGCGGACCGCGGCGCCCGCGTCGGCGAGGGCAGCGGGCCTGAGGGGCGTGGCTTGGGGCGTGGCCTGGCTCATGGCGACTCGTCCCGCGGCGCGAAGTTGGTCATGGGCGCCCGCTCCTCGGTTCCCTGCGGCGGCAGGGAGCCCAGGTGCTCGCCGCCGTCGAGGGCGATCATTTGCCCCGTCATCGCGGGCGCGGCAAGGATAAACCGCACCGCGTCGCAAATTTCCTCGGGCGTGGTGCCGCGGCCGAGCGGCATGCGGGCGCAATAGGCGGCGAACTTGGCCTCGCTCTGGCGCCGGCTGGGCAGCGCCGGCCCCGGCCCGATGCCGTTGATCCGCACGCGCGGCGCGAGCGCCGGCGCGAGCGTTTGCGTCAACGTCCACAGTCCCGCCTTGCTCACCGTGTACGAAAGAAAGTTGGCCCCGGGGTTCCACACCTGCTGGTCGATCATGTTGATGACGTTGCCCGAGGCGCCCTCGGGAAGCTGCCTGGCGAACGCCTGAATCAGCACCAGGGGCGCCCGCAGATTGACCTCGATGTGGGCGTCCCACAGGGCGCGCGTCGCGGTCCCGATCGAATCGTTTTCGAAAAGCGAGGCGTTGTTGACGAGGCACGTCAGGGGCCCCAGCTCGCGCGCGCAGCGCGGCACCAGCGCCTCGAGCTGGCTGTCGTCCGAGAAGTCGGCGGCGAAGGCGGCGGCGCGGCCGCCGCCCGCGGCAATCTCGTCGACAACCGCGTGCGCCGCGTCGGCCGAGCGGTTGTAATGCAGCGCCACCGTCCAGCCGGCGCGCGCGAGGTCCAGCGCGATGGCGCGGCCGATCCTCAGCCCGGCGCCGGTCACCAGCGCGCCGCCCGGCGACGCCGCGGTCATCGCCGCGCCGCGCCGCCGTCACTTCGTCGGGGACGTCCGCGGCGCGGGGTGTGGTTGGCGGACCGGCTAGAGTCTGG
>JADFMW010000123.1 GCA_022563655.1 Pseudomonadota bacterium | reverse complement strand
GGCGCCACCGCCGACATGGCCGAGGCCGCCCGCCGGCTGCGCCGCTGGCGGCGCTGACGCCGCGCCCGCGATAGCGACGCTCTCTTTGGCGCCCCGCTTTGGCCCGTGCGTTGATCGCGCGCGCGCCGGTGATAAAGAGACGGCCATGCCGACGATTTCGCAATTCCACGGCATCACCCTCACCTGGCCCTTTTAGCCTTGGCAAGGGTTAGAGGGAGGGACCCGCGAAGCTGGAGGGTGAGGGGGTTGTGATCACTCGGGATTTCTGAATATCCGTAATAAGTCCTTCCCGGTTCGGCGCTTGTCCCGCTGGTCAGGCTAGACAAAGCGAGCGATGCGCAGATCGAGGATTGTCTCAAAGCTTTATCATCGTCTCCCGAGCCACGGTAAAAAACTGCTCTTCACGCAATCTTGGTATGAGCGAAAGGAAGATCGGTCGTTTCCAGGGTGGAAAGGTCCAAGTGCTTGGAAGCATGATCGATATCAAGACCGACGATGCGCCCGTTTGCGTCGAAATCCGCAACCAGCCCGGAGGATATCTCCCGCGCTTCAACGCCCGGACCGGACTGGAGTTCGATATAGAGGCTGTCCGTCTCCGGATAATAGTGGAGCTTCATGACTGGTCCTCCCCAAAATCCCGATCCGGGAAGGCGTTGTGGACCGTCTCCCCGTCTTCCAAGGTTACCACACGCAATGCCGTTGCGCCCAATTCCGGGATGAAGCCCCAATAACGCACGCGGCCATCGGGCTGAACTTGACGGCGCTCCGGGCACGGCGCTCCGGGTTGGCGGCACCATGGCGCACCACTCGCGGCGGATATAGGGCCGCTTCCTCGGAACCTGTTCCTCGAAGTAGCGCGTGGTCTTCACCGGTCTAATCAGGCCTCCCGCGGCAAATCGCCCGGCCAACCGATCGTGCGCCAGTCAAGCAGGTCGCAGCTGAGCGTCTCTTCGGTGAATCTCACGTCCTTGACGCGTTCGTCGGCGCTCATCGTGAAATGCTAGCACGCTGGAGGCCGCCATTGACATTAGCATATCGCCCGAATTCCGGCTGGGTGCCCGGCTGGGTGCGTTGATTGCGCGTGCGCGCGGGTGTAGCTTGCTCGGACAACCAGATTGCGCCGCGACTGACGGTCGCGTCGGTCGCGTCGGTCGCGTCGGTCGCGTCGGTCGCGTCGGTCGCGTCGGTCGCGTCGGGCGCGTCGCGCGAGGACGGCCTTCGCATCGGGAGGAAGAACCATGACCCAGGTTACCCGCCAGCTCTCGGAGTTCGTCTCCGGCATCACGTACCACGGCCTGCCCGCGGGCGTCGCCGAGCGCACCAAGGTCCTCGTCATGGACCTCGTCGGCATCGCGCTGCGCGCGCGGCGCGAGGCGGACTCGACGCCGAGCCTGCTCGCCGCGGCCGAACGACTCGGCCTGGCGCGCGGCGCGGCAAGCGTGATCGGTGATGACGCCGGGTTTGCTCCGCCGGGCGCCGCGTTGATCAACGGCGTGCTCGGCCACTCACTCGATTTCGACGACACCCACGCCGCAGGCTCGCTCCATGCCAGCGCGCCCATCGTGCCCGCGGCGCTGGCCGCGGCCGAGATGACCGGTGCCGAGGGCGGGAAGGCCGGCGGCCGCGAGGTGATCGCCGCCATCGTCGCCGGCTTCGAGGTGCAGATCAGGCTCAGCCTCGCCCTGGTGCCCAAGGACCATTACCTGCGCGGCTACCACCCAACGGCCACCTGCGGCGCGTTCGGGGCGGCCGCCGCCGCGGCGCGCGTGTTCGGGCTTTCGCCCGAGCAGGTGGCGAACGCGTTCGGCATTTGCTTGAGCCAGACGGCGGGATCGCTGCAGTTCGTGGCCAACGGCGCCTGGACCAAGCGTTTCCAGGTGGGCAACGCGGCGATGAGCGGCCTGATCGCGGCCAGCCTCGCACGCGAGGGGTTCCGGGGCGCCGCCGAGGCGATCGAGGGCAAGGCCGGGTTCCTGCGCTCCTACGCCCCCAATCCCATCATCGAAAAGGCGGTCGAGGGTCTCGGCGAGGTGTACGAGACCCTGGCGATCGCCTTGAAGCCCTACCCCTGCTGCCGCTACGCCCACGCGGCCATGGACGCGCTGATCGGGCTGCGCGCGGCCAACGACATCGATCCCGACGAGATCGAATCGGTCGTAATCGGCCTTCCCCGCACGGGCTGGAACATCATCGGCGACCCGTTGGCAGACAAGCGCCGCCCAAAGAACGTCGTCGACGGCCAGTTCTCCATGCCGTTCGTCGCCGCCGTCGCGCTGCGCGAGGGCGGCATGGACTGGGACGATTACGCCCGCCACATCGACGATCCCGAAACCCTGGCGCTGTGCCAACGGGTCGACTGCGTGGTCGACCCGAAGGTCGAGGCGGAGTTCCCGGCCCGGCTGAGCGGTTCCGTGCGCGTGACCACGCGGCGCGGCACCCTCGAGTCGTTCGTCGCCGTGCCGAAGGGAGAGCCCGAGACGTTCCCGACCGCCGACGAGGTGCGCGCCAAGTTCGCGAGCCTGGCCCGCCCGTGCCTCTCGGCGCGGAGGATCGACGCGCTCGCCCAAGCCCTGATGTCTCTCGACGAGGCGAGCGATATCGGCGCGCTGCTGAGCCTGACGCGCGGCGCAGGCGCGCCGCCGCTCAAGATGGCGGCGGGGGACGACTGAACGGCGGCGCCATGGTCGTCGAGCGCAAGGAGGTGGGGCCGAACCGCTACCGCGAATCGTTCGGGCGCCACTTCGAGGATTTCGTGGTCGGCGACGTCTACGAGCACCGGCCGGGGCGGACCATCAGCGAGGCCGACAACACTTGGTTCACGCTGCTCACCATGAACACGCACCCGCTGCATTTCGACGCGGCGTACGCGGCCAAGACCGAGTTCGGCCGGCCGCTCGTCAACAGCGCGCTCACCCTCGCCATCGTCGCCGGCATGAGCGTCAGCGACCTCAGCCAGAAGGCCATCGCAAACCTGGGGTGGAATGACATCCGGCTGACCGCGCCGGTGTTCGCGGGCGACACCCTGTACGCCGAATCGGAGGTGCTGTCGAAGCGCGAATCGAAGTCGCGGCCCAACCAAGGCATCGTCACCGTCAAGACCACCGGCGCGAAGGACGACGGCACGGTGTTCATGACCTACGAGCGGACGTTTCTGGTGCCCAAGCGCGGGCATGCGGTCGACGACATCGCCGACGGCTGAGGAGCGCCGACTTGGACAGCCCTGGCGCCGCCGACGAGGACCTGATCCTCGACAGCGTCGAGCGCTTCCTGGAGCGCGACGTCAAGCCTTACGCCCACGAGCTCGAAGCGGCCGACGCCTACCCCGGCGACATCGTCGAGAAGATGAAAGAGCTCGGCCTGTTCGGCGCCACCATCGCGCCGGAATACGGCGGGCTCGGGTTGCCGGCCACGACCTACGCCAAGATCGTCGAGCGGGTGTCGGCGGCGTGGATGTCGATCACCGGCGTCTTCAACTCGCACCTGATCATGGCGGCGGCGGTGCAGCGCTTCGGCACCGAGCAACAGAAGCGGCGCTATCTGCCGCGCTTCGCGTCGGGCGAGCTGCGCGGCGGCATCGCGCTCACCGAGCCCGACTGCGGCAGCGATCTCCAGGCCATCCGCACGCGGGCGCGGCGCGACGGCGAGCACTACGTCGTAAACGGCACCAAGACCTGGATAACCAACGCGATCGAGGGCCATATCCTGGCCGTGCTGGTGAAGACCGATCCCGACGCCGAGCCGCGGCACAAGGGAATGAGCCTGCTGCTCGTCGAGAAAGGCGACGGCTTGAGGGTCGGGCGCAAACTCGCGAAGCTCGGCTACCTGGGCATCGACACCGCCGAGCTGGCGTTCGAGGACTGCCGCGTGCCGGCGGACAATCTGATCGGCGGCAAGGAAGGCAAGGGGATGCAGCAGATCTTGAGCGGGCTCGAGCTCGGGCGCATCAACGTCGCCGCCCGCGGCGTCGGCATCGCCCGCGCCTGCCTCGAAGAGTCGGTGGCCTATGCGCAGAGCCGCAAGACCTTCGGCAAGCCGATCTGCGAGCACCAGACCATCCAGATCAAGCTCGCCGACATGGCGACGCGCCTCGAGGCCGCGCGGCTGTTGGTCGAATCGGCGGCCCAGGCTTACGATTCGGGCCGCCGCTGCGATCTCGAAGCGGGGATGGCCAAGCTGTTCGCCACCGAAGCCGCGCTCGACAACAGCCTCGAGGCGATGCGCATCCACGGCGCCTACGGCTATTCCAAGGAGTTCAACATCGAGCGCTATTACCGCGACGCGCCGTTGCTCGCCATCGGCGAGGGCACCAACGAGCTGCAGCGCATCGTCATCGCCCGCCAGCTCATCGAGCGCTCCCCGGTCTGAGGCCCCGGCCATGCTGCCGTTGGCGGGCGTGCGGGTGCTTGCGGTCGAGCAGTACGGCGCCGGGCCGTTCGGCACCATGTTCCTCGCCGACCAGGGCGCCGAGGTCATCAAGATCGAGAACCCGCGCGACGGCGGCGACATGTCGCGCGACGTGGGGCCCTACTTCTTCGGCCCTCGCGACAGCCTGTTCTTCCACAGCTTCAACCGCAACAAGAAGAGCCTGACCCTCGACCTCGGCTGCGCGCAGGGCCAGGCGGTGCTCGGCGACCTGGCGCGGAGCGCCGACGCTCTGACCTGCAACCTGCGCGGCGACGTGCCCGACAAGCTCGGGCTGACCTACGATCGCCTGCGCGCGCACAACCCCAAGATCGTCTGCGTCCACCTCACGGCTTACGGGCGCACCGGCCCGCGCGCGAGCTGGCCGGGCTTCGACTATCTGATGCAGGCCGAGGCCGGGTATTTTCAGCTCACCGGCGAGCCCGGCGGGCCGCCGACGCGGTTCGGGCTCTCGATCGTCGACATGATGGCCGGGTTGGCGCTCGCCTATGCCCTGCTGGCGGCGCTGACCGATGCGCGGGCGCGCGGCGCCGGCCGCGACATCGACGTCAGCCTGTTCGACGTGGCCCTCGGCAACCTCAACTACCTCGCCACCTGGTATCTCAACCAGGGCGTGGCCCAGGACCGATTGGCGCGCTCGGCGCATCCGTCGCTCGTGCCCTGCCAGCTCTATCCCACGGCCGACGGCTGGATCTTCATCATGTGCAACAAGGAGAAGTTCTGGCCGGCGCTGTGCGGCGCGCTCGAGAGGCCGGAGTGGGCCGACGACGCCCGTTTCCGGACCTTCAAGGAGCGGCTGGAAAACCGCGACCTCGTCACAACGCTGCTCGATGAGGAGTTCAAGAAGCGCTCGACCCGGCAGTGGCTCGACGTCTTCGCCGGCGTGGTGCCGGCGGCGCCGATCAACGACCTCGCCGCGGCGCTCGACAACCCCTTCGTCGCCGAGACCGGCGGCCTTCAGACGCTCACCCATCCCAGCGCCGGGGCCTACCGCATGGTGGCGCCGCCGGTGCGCTGCCCGGGCGAGGACGCCCCGGCGCGGCCCGCGCCCGCGCTCGGCGCCGACACCGACGACATCCTCCGCGGCCTCGGCTACGGCGCCGCGCGGATCGAGGCCCTGCGCGAAGCGAAGGTGATCTAGGCGGCGGGTAGTGTCTCAGTTTGACATTCCGTCGAAACAACGCTCGGAACGTCGGCTTTTTAGCGGATCATGTCTTCTTTGCGCCCAACGGCAGAACTTGGCGCACAGTCATCGGTACAGCCACTCCTGACCCGGAGCGGGCATTAGGACCTGCGCAACAAGCAAGGCCATCTTTTGGCGTCAATTGCTTTTGGAAGCTAAGCGCGATCATATAAACTCACCTGAGAAATTTGCTAAACGGCCCGCCATGAGCGATCTAGCTGCCACTGGTCTCGCCGTGCTTGTCTTGAGATTCCTGCCGGCAGCAATCATTAGGGGTAAAATGAGAGCCCAATGACTAGTTTCAAGTCTGTCCACGATTATCAAGAGTTTGCCAACGCGGTTCGAGGCAGAAGGCGGTTCATTCACTCCGAAGAAGTCACTGCATTTCTCCAGGCGGTCTCGAGCGGCGGTAAAGATCGTGAAACTATCCTTAAGGTTGGAACTACTTTATGGCGCGCCCGGAATGGAAGTCGCGAGTGGCGAAGGAGCGATAATGAGGGCCACGAATGGGTGGAGGATGCTCCTTTCTCACCCGAAAGAATGATACCCCCAGACCGGAACCCGCCGGAGGGGCGGGTAAACCCCCGTGGAATTGCGTACCTTTACCTTGCCACCGACCGCAAAACCGCGATATCCGAAGTGCGCCCGTGGTCCGGATCGCTCGTATCAGTGGCGGCATTCAAGACCACGAGAGAATTGCGATTGTTTGATTGCTCGAAAAACCACGGTAAAGCTGGTGGCTGGAGCTATCTCCTGGGCGTGCCGGAAGACCAGTGGGACAACCTATCTCCTGAGCAAACTGAGCAAGCGGTTTGGGCGGATATTGATAATGCGTTTTCTCGCCCGGTAGGACCTGATGATGAGTATGTAAATTATGTGCCCACTCAAATAATTGCTGAAATATTTCTTGCCCAAAATTTCGACGGCATAGTTTACAAGAGTGCGTTAAGCGGCGGGGGATACAACGTGGCTCTTTTCGATGTGAATGCTGCTGAATTTAGGAGTTGTCAGCTGTTCAATGTCACTCGCATTGAATATGAATTCAAAGAATGCTCGAACGCCTGGTTCTTACGCGATGGTAAATATTTCACGACCGTGATTACGGATGTACGTCCTGCGGATGAGACACAATTCGATGACGGCTCAGGTGAAGATGCCGCCGCCAACGGTGGCAAGGGCGTTTCTTGATAGACTGGCCTTGAAGACAAGGGAGAATGATTGTGGCAATTTCTGGGATTTATTCCATCACGTTTCGCGGAGTCGCGGACTGGGGTATGGGGCTACTGCTGGTGCAAAACAATAGGATTACGGGGGCTGATGTTGGAGGCGTTCTGTACGATGGATCGATTACCGAAGCTGGAAGCGATATTCTCTTTGATCTTGTTTTGACTGTGCCCCCGGGAGCAACGCTCGTTCAGGGCATACCAGCCAGCCCTGATGTTCAAAAGGTACCATTCTCTGCGAAAATTCCCGCAAAAGCGTTGGAAACGCAAGAGCCGGTCCGGATTGAAATGCCGATTGGTCCAGTGAACGTAATTTTCAAGTGCTTACGATCACTCTGAAATCTCTATGGCAAACAAACCCAAAATAAACACTTTGAAATGCTCATGCGTGAAGTGTTGGGTTGAAACGGACCATGAAATCCTAAGCGTTGCCGAGAATTCCGCGGAGGAGCGCGATGGCACTTCATGGGGGTACATATACAAATTTATTCAATGTCTGGGCTGTAAGACCGCATCTATTCGGGAGGAGTTTTGGTTTTCTGAGTGGGATCATGGACACATGGAAATCACCTATTATCCACCGCGAACCAAACGCAGAAGACCGGATTGGCTAGATCAGCTTGAGGATCGTGATCCGGTTCTATTTAGCCTACTAAAGGAGGTTTATGAAGCTGCGGATTATGGCCATCATCGATTGATGAGTATGGGCATACGATCCGTCATGGACCATGTAATGACCTATCTGGTTGAAGATATTGGTGGTTTTGAAAAGAAGCTAGATGCGTTGGTTGAGAAAAAGATAATCAGTGATAAACAACGCGAACTTTACGATACAGTGATCGAAGGCGGGTCTGCCGCAGCGCATAGGGGTTATAAGCCTCCGTGGGCCTTATTGGAAAACATGTTGGAGCTCATGGAATTTCTTATAAATCAAAGTTATATTTCCGGCCCAATGCTTGAGGCTGCGAAAGTTCACATTCCCCCGCGCCCCTCGCAGAAAAAGAATTAGTTTTAGTGCTTCTTGCCGTGGCTGAAGCGTAAAGCCGTAAGGCAAACTTTAGACATGTAGATTAGGTCTGCTTATGGCTGAGGCTGTTGAAGAACTCCGGCCAGAAGCCGTTCTCACTGTCCGCTTCTAATAGAAGCAAACTTTTTCTCCCGCCTCCGACTGATGCCGGGGCGGGTTTTGCATTTTTTGCCTGTTCGGTTGTCGTTTTTCCGCATGGATCAGGCCATCACCGGTCTGGGCGGCGGTCTTGAGACGAGTTTGACCAGACGTCTCAGGTTCTGCACCGTTGCCGTCAGCAGGAACTCATCCTTGGCGCCGCTCAAGCCGCGCAATCGGAGCCTCGTAAATGCCAGATTGCGCTTCGCTTCCCCGAACAACCTCTCGATCTTTTTGCGATCACGGGCGGACTGGGCATAGGCCT
>JADFMW010000122.1 GCA_022563655.1 Pseudomonadota bacterium | reverse complement strand
GCGCGAGCGCGCGTAGGCGTCGATGTCGGCGAGCAGCTTGACCTTGGCGGCGAACTCGATCTCGCCCAGCGGATTGTGCTCGGCGTAGACCACGCGGTTGGTGCGCCGCGGCCGGCCGGCGGCGACGCCCGTGTGTCCGGCCCGCACCGCCCGGACCGTGCGCGCGGCGCGGCTGATCGCCGCCTCGCTGAGCTCCGTGGCGTGCGCGTAGCCGGTCGCCTCTCCGCATACGGCGCGCAGCCCGAAGCCCTGGCTGGAGTCGAAGCTCGCGCTCTTGAGCTTGCCGTCGTCGAACGCGAAGCTCTCCGACTGGCGGTACTCGAGGAACAGCTCGCCGTCGTCGCAGCCCGAGAGCGCGTCGGCGACGATGCGTTCGGTGCGCGCGCGGTCGAGGCCGGCGCGGGTGAAGAAGATCTCGTCAGGGCTGGGATGCTTGGTCACGACCGCTTTTCGGCGCCGATGCTGGCGCCCCCCGTGGTGGGAGAACGACCGCTCATCGTAGCGGAGCGGCCGCGCCAAGGAAAACGGAAAAAGCGGAAGACGGAAAAAAAGGGACATCCTACCTCGGTAGGATGCCCCGCTTTGCCAATCAGTCAGCTTAGCCGATCACTCGACGTAGCCTTTTCCGTATATGATGTACTTGCCGTCCTTGCCGGTAAAGAGACCGGGACCCGGCGGGATTTCATCCACCAGCTCGACCTCGCCTAAAGGCTTGGCTTGTCCGCAAGCAGACAAGCCAAGCACGACAAACGCACAGATGAAACCTTTCCGCAATGCGGCGGCGTGTCTCCGATCGAGCAGTGCCAAGCGCATCGGCTCCCCTAGAATTTTATCCGGGCACCCAACATCGCGGTGTTGATGTCATTGAAGTCGCTGCCCGGGCGGTCGAAATCGTGATTTCGGTAGGCGAAATAAAACTCGGCCCCGAGCTTGGCGACTTTCTGGGTGACGGCAACACCCCACGTGGTGATTTCATCGTCGTCAAAGACGCTGTCGTCTGATGCCACTAGCGTACCAAAATTATTCTCCTTGGTTGCTTCGCAGGGGTCGACCAAAAACCCTTTAGATTTGAAGAAGGCGGGACTATCGCAAACCTCCGTTATATCGTCGTCGGGGTTGGCCACGCCATAGTCGAACGAGATCGCGAACCTACCCAGGTTGGGCGAGGGAACATCCATCTGCCAGCCGCCCTTGATGTACCAGAAACTACGATCGTCGTCGCCTTCCCCGACGCCTCTCTTACCCATCGCATAGGTGACGCTGAGCCCCGAGGAGTGCAGGACCGAGATCGACCCGTTGAGCTGGTGATCAGAGTCCGAGGAGTCCTTCGCTCCGCCCGGATTGGCGAATGCGATCGCCGCTGAAACCTTGGTGCCGATCGCTTCGTAATTGGCGCCATAGCGCAAGGCGACATCCCAGGTGTCGGCCTCGACGTAGCTGGCCGATAGCTTGAAACCCGCTATCGTCGGCGTGTCGTAGCGGATGCGGTCGTTACGGCTCAGACCGTCCAAGTTGCTCCAGAGATCTCCGATCACGGGGCCGTCGCAGGGGCCGCCGCCGCCAGAGACGGCGAAACATATCCCGCCGGCCAAGTCTGCGATGCCCGAGTAGGCAACAATCGAGGTGCCGGAGAGATCGACTTCCGAGGTGCCGTTCGACGCCGTATCGCCTTGGCCGACCCACACCCGCCCCATCCTCTTGCTGTCGATCCAGAACTCTATCTTACGTTCGCTGAAGCCCCCCCCGTCGGGAGCGACCGCGCTGTTCTGGCCCATGGAGACTTTGGCGGTGGAGTTCGATTCGATCTGCACCTCGATCGCCGCGCCGGCCGAGAGATCGTCGTTGAGCCTGGCCCTGGCCACCCACCTCACGCGCGACGACGAGTTGTCGTTGTCGACGTTGAAGAGCTGCTCATGATCGCCGTTGTCGGCATACAGCAAGGCGCGGTTGACCTGGCCGGAAACCTCGAGCTGGACCTTGGGCCTGCCTTTTGTCGGCATTTTCGTGGTCTGGTTGGACTCGATTTGCTCGACCTTCTTCTGCAAGGCCTGCAACTGCTCCTTGAGGACGTCGATCTCGCCGGCGAAAGCCGGCGCGCCAACGAGGAAGATCATCGCCAAGGCTGTACCTGAAAGAAGGGTCGCGCCCATCGGCGCCCCCAGACGTAGTGAGTTTGACTGATGGTTAGATGGTTGCATCACGCGCCTCCAATTCCTGTGTTTGGCCGACGGCACCCCACCGCGGCGAAGCTAACTGCAAATGACTGTAAACACTGGTTTTCTTAAGTCATTGCTGGCGGTATATCTGATCACTCATGGCGTGTCAACGCGCAAGAGCCCGATTCCCGGGATTTTACGAAATTTTTTCGCAAACGCGGTTATTTTGTCACAATTTTCGTAATACCGTAGTGTTCGCAATGGCTTACGAAATCTAAGAGAGGCGGGCGGCGGCGGCGATGCCGGCTTAGCATGACCAACGCCATTTTCCCCGCCGAGCGCCATCGAGCCGTTTTTCTCATGCTCGCCATTGCAGTACCTCGTCCACATCCTGCGGAAGGCCGTCTCCAGGTTGCGCGCGTAACGGGCTCCGTCACACAGCGGGGACGCGGCCATCCGACCACGTAGCCCGCCGCGGAGTTCGGCTAGACCCTGCACATCGCGGCCCCACCGTTCGGCGACCGCCAAGTAGTCCTCCGGCGTTTTTACCACCCAGTCGCCGAGGCCGACGTTATGCAGGTGGCTCGCCGAAGTACGTCCCGTGAAGGTCTTACCCGCGAGCGTGACGACCGGCACCGCCATCCACAGCGCCTCGCATGTGGTGAGCCCGCCCGAATAGGGGAAGGGATCGAGGGCGATGTCGATGTTGTTGTAATGGGCCAGCAGCTCGGCGTGCGGAGAGCGCGCCAACAGATCGCCGCGCTTCCGATCCACGCCCTGCGCCTCGAACATGGAGTGGTATCGCTCCCGCACCGCCGGATCGCCAAGCGAGTCGGTCTTGAGAACCAGACGCGAAACCGGCAGGCGGTGAAGAAGCCGTGCCCACGAGGCGATCACCTCGCCGTTGACCTTGGCCAGATTATTGAAGCAGCCGAAGGTAACATACCCCCTGCTCAGCGCCGGCAACGGCCCGACGTCGGGAGCGTCCGCCGGCGGCGCGTAGCAGCCGAAACCATCGGGCAGCCGGACCACCTCCTCGGAAAACCACCTCTCGGCTCCCTCGGGCGTTGCCACCGCGTCGGAGAGATAGTAATCAATTGCATCCATCCCGGTGGTGCCGAAGTTCCCCCCAACCCCTTTCACCTGCACCGGCGCGGGCTTCATCGCGAACACTCGCAGCCGATTGCCGCTGGTGTGCCAGTCCAGGTCCACCAGGATGTCGATGCCGTCGGCGCGAATCGTCTGCGCCAGCACGTCATCCGCCATGCCGTCAGTGGAGCGCCACACCTTAGCGCTGGCCTTGATACGGGCGGTGAGATCATCCTCCCGCACCCGTCCGGAGTAGCAGTACACCTCGAACCGCGCCCGGTCGTGAGCAGCCAGCACCGAGCTCACGAAATAACCCGCCGGGTGCCGCCCAAAGCCCGCCGACACATACCCCACACGTAGCGGCCTTTCGGGATCACGGATATTGGTGTGAGAACGGATTTTGTTTGCCAACGGTGCGGCATGTTGCGCGTTCCAGCGCCGGTGCTCGGCGAAAATCCCCTCGGGCGTCAAGCCCGGAAGATAAAGGAGATGAAAGAGCAGGTTGCTGTGTGCGACAGCGTCGTCGGGCTTAAGCGCGACGGCCTTTCGGTAAGACGCACTGGCTTCTTCAAGCCTGCCCTGGCCTTTGAGCACTTGACCGAGGTTGTTGTGCGCTTCCGCGAAGTCGAGCTTCAGCGCGATCGCCTCGCGGTACGAGGTTACAGCGTCGTCAAGCTTGTCCTGCTTGCCGAGCGCGGCGCCGAGGTTGTAGTGCGCCCAGGCGAAGTCGGGCTCGAGCGCGATGGCTTTGTGGAAACTAGCGACGGCCTCATCGGTCTCGCCCTGTTCCACGAGCGCGTTGCCGAGGTTGTTGTGCGCCCCGGCGAGGTCGGGCTCGAGCGCGATGGCTTTGCGGTGGCACGCGACGGCCTCGTCGAGCTCGCCCCGATCGAGGTACGCGTTGCCGAGACTGTCGTGCGCCGCGGCGAAGCCGGGCTCGGCGACCACGGCACGCCGGTAGGCGGCGATGGCCTCGTCGAGCTTGCCTTGCTCCCTCAGCGCGTTGCCGAGGCAGAAGTGCGCCTCGGCCAGGGCCGGCTCGAGCGCCAGCGCGCGGCGCAAATGCCCGACCGCCTCGTCGGCCTCGCCGCGGGCCAGCGAGGCGACCCCCAGGTTGTGATGGGCGTCGGCGAAGTTGGGGTCGAGATCGGCCGCCCGCCGGTAATGGCCGAAGGCCTCGTCGATCTTCCCCGCGGCGCGGTAGGCCTCGCCGATGTTGTTGTGGTAGCCGGCGGCGGCGCCGTTGATCGCGATCGCCTTGCCGATGAGGTCGATCGCCGTGTCGTGTTCGCCGGTCTGATGGGCGACGACGCCAAGCAGGTGCAGCGCTTCCGGGTGGTCGGGCTGGCGGCGAAGGAACTCGCGGTACAGGCGCCCGGCCTCGTCGAGCCGCCCGGCGCGGTGGCTGGCAAGCGCGAGATCCAAGGTCTCGCCCGCGGCCGGCGCCGGCGCGGCGCCCGTGGACGTGCCGGCTCTCTTGCCGGCTTTCTTGGCGGCGAGGCGGCGTTGCTTGCGGTTCACGGCATGTGCCCCGGCGGAAAACGTCGGGTCTAAGCTAGCCGGTTCGGGCGCCATCCGCCAGCGCCGCCGAAGCGTCCGGCGGGCGGGCGCAAGCGGTTCCCGCTCTCGGCCCGCTCCCCGGCGCGCCGCTGCCGACGCTGGTTACGAGCAGCTTGCGGGTGTGCTTCAACATTTTACCCGGGTTTCCTCAGATTGGTCCGCCCTGCGTTGCCAACGACGGTAGCATGACGGGCGTCCGACGGCGAATTCGACCCTAATCCGGTGCAGCAGCGCGCGATCCGCCCTTTATCGGACCAACTTGGCAATGGGAAACCCTGCCCAATTGTCATTTCACGCGCTGAGGGCGCACCCGAGGCGAACACGGAACGAGTACGTGCTAATATCCGGTTAGGGTCCAGGCGGTCATAAGGGCGAGTGTCGGAAGTCCGAAATCCTCCAAAATCGGCTGTACGGGACTACCCCCCTCTAAAACGGATAATTCAGGGCCAAGAGTCCTGCGACTCAGCCGATGGCAACGGGGTGGTACGGAATGGGGTTCAATTCCCCAAATGCTGAATCCGAAATTAGGCCGTTACTCAGGAGATGTCGTCTTCGATGACGATACGGGAATCATGGGAACCGGACAATTTGCGAGCGGGAACGCCGACCACCCGGGCACCTTCGGGGAAGTTTTTGGTCACGACCGATCCGGCACCGACAAAACAATGTGCTCCGAGCTTGCGTTGCCTTATCAAGGTTGCCCTGACCCCCAGGAAACAACCTTTTTCCAACGTGGCCTCGCCACTTATGAGACACCCTGGTCCAAGGAAGCAAAAATCGCCGATCGTTACGTCGTGACTTATGATCACACCAAGCCCCACGGTCACAAAATCCCCGATCTGGCTGTTTCCACCAACGATAACACCTTCCGGCAGGTAGCAACCGCGGCCAAGCGTGACATGGTTCAGGTCTACGGAAGGATGTACTAGAGAGGCAACGTTGCAGCCGGCTTCATCCAGCATTCCTGCAACCCGTTGAGCACGCTTCCAGTGACCGTGAACATTGTTGAAGACGTACGTTTCAGGCTCTTGGCCGAACTTTTTCAGGATTTCGCGGCCACCCAGGACAGGACAGCCGCGGTAATGTTGGTCTTGACGCTCCGGCGTATCATCTAGAAACCCGAGAAGGTCCCAGGTCGGCGTGACACGGTTTATCGCTTCGACCAGCTTGACGACATCGTGAAATGCGGCGCCGAAAACAACAAGCTTTTTCATCATGCGTATCGCAACCTGCGTGCGAGGGTGCGGGTGATTTTCCCCAGCGTCGCGCCCCAGTTTTACTCTCTACGGCCAAAGCCTGACAAACAATAATTCAGCGTGTAGTGAAACCACTGGTTTTCGGTGCACCTCATTTTGTCGTACTGGCCCTTAATCCAGATTTCCAGCAGAGGCGGACTTCGTTGCGCGCGATGTCCGGTTTGAGGCATTCCCAGACGCATAGCGCGCCCTTGGAACTGGAACGTTGAAGAAGTATTCGCCCACTGTGCGCGTGTACGTAAAGACGGAAACGGCCGCAATGCCGTCGTCATCGCGGGCTCCGATCAGCAGCACGTTATCCTGTGCTACCAGGAAGACGAATGTTTCATGTGTGAAATAGTAAAATGATGCCGCCTCCTTGTCGCGCATGAAGCTGAGGTAGCGGTCCAGGAAGAAAGTTCTGAGCTCGGGCTGGTCTTCCGTGATCGTTGAATCAATCTCGTCCCCGTGTCGAAGTTGCCTGCGTCGGTCCTTGAACAGATTGCCAAAGAACTCCTGTTCGCTCAGGCAGAGATCCAGAACATGGACGCTTCCGTGCTGTGGCGCCGCCGCCAGGTCGAACCCGAAGTCGTGCTCGTGCAGCGGATCCACCCCGAGGTAGCCACACACGCAGCCCCTGTCGCACGCGAAGTCGCAACAACTCGTAGCAAACTGAGGGTGCGATCGGGCTCCCGCAAAAAAACCGCAGAACCCGTACGGTTCCACGATGTCCACGTGGCCATAGAATACGCGCTCGGAGAACGGGCACACGATACGGACATCCCCCGACTCGAGGCAGTACAGATGAGCCTCGACTCCCGTGGTGAGCTTCATCGCGTAGCAATGCTCCCAGGTGTAAGCGAATCCGTGGTCGAGATCGACGAGCTTGCCGCACCAAAGTTCAGGGCCACCCAAGGAAACGCGCTCGTGAGTTACCATGGATCATGCCTCGTAGTCATTCAGCCTTCAGCGCTTCGGATACCTGCTCAATAACGCGCTGCATGTCTCTCGCACAGTATCGCTGGTCACAAGGAAGCGTCATGATTTCAGCAGAAAGCCGATGACTGGCGCTGAACCTCCGAGGCACGACGCCATCGAGTGCCCAATGAACGGGCGGGTAAATCTCGTGGGAGAATAGCCGACGGCGGACCCGATCACGCTTCGCTGTTCGCATCGGGAAGCCCAACGGGCACACCCCATCACCAAGCGTCGGAAACACAGCATACTCCCTCAATCCAGCACTGAGCACGTTGTAGTTCTCTACCCGCTGACGTCTTATCGCCTCATAGTCAAAGCAGCGACGAAGCAACAGCTGCGTCAACTCGCTCATGGCAAACGCCCCGTTGGGGCTCGTCGCTTCGACATGCTGGAACAGCTCAAGCCACTCGCGCGAGCCGCCGCGCGAATCAAAATCCCTTCGCAGGATTCTTGCACGAAACGCGTCGAGCCACCAAGACGACGGTGGAGGTTCTAGCTTGAGATCCGGAAGATTCGCATCGCGACCAGCCACGAGGATCCCCCCATCCGGAACGCCCAGGAACTTGTGAGGACTGTAGAGAACGAAGTGTGCAGACCCGTCACGATCCGACAGTAACGCCTGGCTCGCATCCTCCAAGATCCACGCTCCGCGCTTCTTGACACGTGCGATACACGTTCGATCGTAGGCGAAGCCAAAATAGTCGATAACGACAACCAAGTCGCCTGGTGCAACTTCTGCAGGCCAGTCGGGATCAACACTGTTCAGTGTTTCATCTACGGCATACAGCTCGACTCGCGCTCCAGCATGTGAGACCGCTTCGAGCATGGACCGGCAGAGGTAGGACGGCATCCAGACACAACCAGGCGCGACGTGCCGAGCCACGATCGAGATACCCGAGCGGGCGCTCGCCAACAAAACGGCGCCATCCAACAAGAACGGGGGTGGTGAAGCAGCTGCCTCGGAAGGCTCCGCAAGGCCGATGACCCCACCAACCGTTTTCGCAGCAACCTCACGCTTCGATCCGGTCATGCATATCATTCGAGATTTTCCCGCTGGCTCTCCCGGGTTGCCGCGACCGTAGCGTAATTGGCGACTCCAGTCACGCGCGAGCCTAAACTGGTACGGTAGATCACGAGAGGAACCCACCGTAAGAGGGGATAGCAACCCATGGCGTCGCGTCGAGGACACCCAATCATGATCTCACTCCAATGAAGTAGCGCTCAAGGTCTAGCCCGCATTTCTCA
>JADFMW010000121.1 GCA_022563655.1 Pseudomonadota bacterium | reverse complement strand
CCGCGACTACCTACTTGGGCTGTTCGAGGCCGGTTGACGACGCCCGCGCGCGCGGGCGCCCCCAGCCGCACCCGGGCCGGCCCGCGGTGTTCCAGCCACCACCCGCATCAGGAACTCGCGGCTCTCGAGCGTCGCCTCGACCGGACGCTCGGGGGCGAAGATCTCCAGCACCAGGGCGCCCCCGAAGGACCTCATGAAACCGGCGAGCGGCGTGAAATCGGCCACGCCCTCACCCAGCGGCAGGTGTTCGCTGACCCCCCGCTTGCGCCCGTCGTCCAAGTGCATGTGGACGATGTGGTCGGCGAGCACCGCGAACTCCTCGGCCAGGCCGCCGCCGATGAAGGCGTGGCCGGTGTCGAGATTGACCTTGACCTTATCGCGGCCCGCGGCGACGACCATCGAGGCCAGAATCGCGGCCGTCGGCGCTACCGTGTGGCGGGTGTGAACCTCGTTCTCCACGGTCAGGGTCAGGCCCGCCTCGGCGCACTGCTCGCCCCAGCGGGCCAAGGTTTCCACGGCGCGCTCGCGGGCGTCGTCCAACAGGCGTGCGCGGTCGAAGCGGGCGGTCGCGTAGGGTACGCCCCGCCAGTCCAGAGAGAACAGGGTCTCGGCGACGCCGGGGTGAACGCCCACCACCGGGCTCGACAGGCGGACGGCCAAGTCGACCAAGCGTCGCAATATCTCGTCGTCGCGGGCCCGCGCCTCGGGTAGCGCCGTCGCCGCATTGATGACGTCGGGGGCGTGAAGGGTGTAGCCGATGCCTTCGGCCTCGCCGATGGCGGTCAGTTCGCCGACGGTCGCCTGGGGCAATGTCGTCGGCCAGAAGTCGAGGGGCTCGCACTCCAGCTCGATGCCGGCGAAGCTTTGCTTCGCGGTGAACCGCGCGGCCTCCACCGTGTCCATCAGCGGCGCCAGGGTCCAGTTGCAGGTGTAGATGTTGAGGTCCGGCATGCTCGCTTTCCTCCCCGTCAGACTTTCGCCGCCCGCCGCGCGGCGACCGGCGCTACATCACGCGCGCGCCGCCGCAGTGACGCGGGCGCCCATGCGCGCCCACGCCGGGCCGCGCGTCTCGAACCACCACATGGCGCCCATCACGCTAAACACGATGAGCAGCATGGTGACGCTCATGGCGCTGGCGATGCCGTAATAGGAGGCGACCGCTTCGTCGAGGATGGCTTTCGCCGCGAGGTCGTTGCCGGGGCTGACCAGGAAGACGATCGCCGACAAGCTGGTCATTGCCTCGACGAACACGAACAGGGTCGCCAGCAGGGCGGCGTGGCGCATCATCGGCAGAGTCACCTTCGTGAACCGCTGTATGAGCGATGCGCCCAGGATCTCCGCCGCTTCATCGACGGATGCGTCGAGCCGCTGCAGCATCGCCCGTCCCACCAGCACACCCAGGTAGATGTGACCGAAAAGCAGATTGAGGACCAGGATCGCGCGCGTGCCGGTCAGCGCCAGCTCCTTCATGCCGAAGGGGAAATTGAACGCGACGATGTAGCCGATGCCGAAGATGACGCCGGGCAGGATGGCCGGTGTCAGGGCGGCGAAGCTGAGCAGGTTGCCGCCCACGGGGCGCACCCGCTCGACGATGTAGGCGATCACCAACGCCAGCAGACCGCCCAGCGGCGCCGCGATCACAGCCACCTTGACGCTCTCCCACACCACCCCCACGCCGTGGTATTCGGAAACGAACCCGGCCACCGCACTGCCCGTCGTGTAGTGGGTAATCGTGAGCGAATTGTCGACCCCCCAGATCTTGATGAAGGACGCCAGGAAGATGGTGCCGTACAAGACGGCGATGAGCGACAGGACGGCGACGGCGACGACGGCGATCATGACCTTGGCCGGAAGCGGCACCGGCAGCTCGGGCGGTCCGCCGCCTGAATCGCCGGTGTCATAGCGTTTGCGCCGGCCGATGCCTTCGAGCAGGAAGTAGATCGACAGCGCCGGCACGATCATCCACACCGCCAAGGCGGCCGACAGCTCGGTGTTCTGGAAGCCGATGATCTCGTTGTAGAGCACCCCGGCAAGGTTGGGCAGGTCCTTGCCGATCACCAGCGGGTTGCCGAAGTCGGTCATGGCGAGGATGAAGACCAGGATGACGGTGCGCCTCAGCCCCGGCACCGACAGCGGCAGCGAGACGCGCGTGAAGACCTGCCACGGGCTCGCGCCCTGGCTGGCCGCCGCCTCCTCCACCCGGCCGTCGTGCTTGGACAGCACGTTATCGAGGATGATGAAGGCCGGCGGCAGGAAGCTGAAAACCTGGGCCACGATGACCCCGCCCAGGCCGTAAAGGTTGGTCTCCTTGGCGTCGATCCAGCCCAGGGTGCCGTCGAGGAACTCCTTGGTGACGACTCCGTTGCGCCCGAACAGCAGGATCGCCGCGGTGGCGATCATGACCGGCGGCGAGACCAGCGGCGTCAAGGTGCCGTAACGCACCAGGTTGGGCATGGGCACGGCGCGCCGGTTGACGCCGTACGCCAGGACATAGGCCACGAAGGTCGTGATCAGGCAGGTGATGAGCGACAGGAAAATACTGTTCCTGGCTGCTTTTTGCAGCCTCGGCTCCTCGAATATGGAGAGGTAGTGTGTGAGCCCGAAGCTCTCGTTGGCGCCCGTGCGCAGCCGGTCGAATTCCTCCTGGGAAAGCCTTTTCTTGATCTTGAAGGCGAGCGGGATGCGCTTGTGCAGCATGACGATCGAGATCGGAAGCTGCTCCTCGAAGCGGGCGCGTTTGTCCGGCCCGAGGGCGGCGACGGCCGCCTCGGCGTCGGCTATCTGATCATCGAACGGCGCCTTGCGGTCCCACGGGACCTCCTCGCCGATGAGTTTCAATGCCGCGGCGATGGCCGCCATCCGGGCCTTGGGCTTGGCCGTTGCCACCCAGCGCCGCACGGTCTTTTCGCGGTCGGTGGGGTCCATCCGGTCGAGCGCGTCGCGGGTCATCTCGCGCAGCTCGAATACCGACATCGGCTTGCTCACCACGAAACTTTCGAGCAGCACCGAGCCCAGCGGATAGGCGATGAACACGAACACCAGCACCGCCGCGACGAGGGTGGCCAGGTAGCCGGGAGCGTGGCGGATCATGACGCGCCCGGCGCCGGGTCTTCGTCGGCGGCCGAACCGGACGCGTCGTCGGGGGCGAAAATGATGGCGCTGTCGGGCCGAATCGACCAAGCCACCGGATCCCCCACGGCAAGGCCGTTGGCCAGCCAATGCGAGGTCGAGGTGTCGACCACCAGCTCCTGGCCGGCTTGCGTGGCGATACGCGCGCGAACCATCTGCCCCAGGAACACGAACGAGGTCAGCTTGCCGGCCATGGCGTCGGACCCGTCGCTGGGGCGCGAGATGTCGATGTTCTCGGGCCGCACGCACAAATCGCAGCTGTCTCGCCCGAGCAGCCCCTCGGGCACCCGGGCCTGAACCGGCCGGCCCTCGACCTCGACCTGGCCGCCGTCGATCGGCCGTCCGCTCAGATTGTTGCTGATGCCGATGAAATTGGCCACGAAGCGGTTGGACGGCTTGAGGTAGACGTCCATCGGGGTGCCGACCTGAAGAAACCGCCCCTCGTTCATCACCGCCACCCGTTGCGAGATCGACAGAGCCTCTTCCTGGTCATGGGTGACGTAGACGGTCGTGATGCCCAGGCGGTCGACCACGGCCCGGATCTCCGAACGCAACAGAGCGCGGATCTTCGCGTCGAGCGCCGACAGCGGCTCGTCGAGGAGCAGGATCATCGGGTTCGGCGCCAACGCCCGCGCCAGCGCGACGCGCTGCTGCTGCCCGCCCGACAGCTCGTGCGGGTAGCGATCCTCCATCCCCGAGAGCTGGGTGAGACTGCACAGCTCCTTGACGCGCTCGGCGATCTCGGCCTTGGGCCGGTGCCGGATGCTCAACGAGAAGCCGATGTTGTCGGCGACCGTCTTGGTGGGAAACAAGGCATAGGACTGGAACACGAAGCCGACATCGCGCTTGCTCGGCGGCACGCCTTCGACCCGCTTGCCTTCGATGGTCAACTCGCCCGCATCGGCCTTGGTGAAGCCGGCGATGATCCTCAACAGGGTGGTCTTGCCGCAGCCGCTGGCGCCGACCAGTGTGACGAACTCGCCCGAGGCGATGTCGAGCGAGACGTCGTCGACGGCGGTGACCGCGCCGAATCTCTTGGTGATGCCGCGAAGCGACAGCTGCGCCACACCGAGCTCCCCCACTGCCAGCGAAACGCCGCGCCCCGCGACGGGACGCGGCGTTCCGTCAGCAGCTCATCCCAGGCTGCGAGCGATTACTCGTACTTCGCCGCCCACTGCCGCTTGAACTCGTTGGCGTCCACCGGCCGGCGCATCTTCCACAAATGCACCTTGGACATATCGACGCTGCCATAGCCTTGCACGGCGGCGGCGCCGACGGACGGGCCGAAGACCTTGGCGGCCTCCTCGCTGAACAGCCAGTCGAGGAACAGCTTGGCCTCCGTCGGATGCGGCGCGCCGGCCAGCAGGCCGCCGCCCTCGAGCACATTCGGCGAGATCCTGCCGATGACCATTTCCACCCCGACGCCGGCGCGTACCTGCTGCAACAGGGCGGTATCGTAACTGAGGCCGATCACGGTCTCGCCCCGGCCCGCTTGGCGCGCGGCGGCGCTGCCGCTCTCGTTGTACTGGAAGATGTTCTGGTGAAGGTTGTCGATGAAGTTCCAGCCGAACGCGTCGACCAGCGTGCTCATAATACTGTAGCCGGTGCCCGACTTGGTGGGCGCCGCGATGGTGATCTGGCCCTTGTAGACCGGCTTGATCAGGTCCTCCCACGTGGTCGGCATCGGCAGCTTCTCTTCCTTGAGCCGCTTGATGTTGACGGCGAGCCCCATGACCGTGGCGTTGTGGGCCACCCAGAACCCGTCGGGATCCTTGAATGCGTCGCCGATCGGGCTGTCCTTGGGCTCGTACGGCTCCAATGCGCCGGCTTCCTTCAACTGGTCCAGCGCGATATTGTTGATCATCCAAATGACGTCGGCCTGCGGATTCTCCTTCTCCGCGATGGCGCGCTCGGTCATCGGACCGGTGGACCCGTTCACCGACTTCAGCTCGATGTCCGGATACGCCTTCTTGAACGCCGCCAAGATATCTTTTTCGATCTTGGGGTTGGACGCGGTGTAGAGCACCAGCACCCTCGCGTCGGCCGTACCCGCGATGAGTGCCGCCGCGCCAGCCACGGCGCCGAGCACGGCATAACGCAATGTCTTGAATAATTTGGTCATCTTGGCATCCCTCCCTTAGCGAGCCTAGCGGACAATGAGGTCCAAGCGCCGCCTGCCGGCGACCAAGCCCCATCGTTCGGGCACAGCATAACACCACACTTGCCGGCAAAGGAATCACTCTCTGCCGTCCGGCGCTGGGTTGGCGACACCGCGTGGTTCACGGCGTTGCCCGTCGCGAGAGCCTTCGAGGCGAGCGGCGCACCGTGCTCCGTGCACGCTCTAGGCACGTGCGCGCGCTCGCCGGCCGTCAGGCTTGCAAGCAGGTTGCAATCGGCGATCTGGTCCTGTACCAAAGCTGCGAAACCGGCGCATAATCCATTGATAACATTACACAGGATGGGTGGCCGAGCGGTTTAAGGCACCGGTCTTGAAAACCGGCAGGGGTGAACAGCCCCTCGTGGGTTCGAATCCCACCCCATCCGCCATTCGCCTTCGCTGCTGCGCAGCGAGGCGGAATGAAACCAGGTGCGAAGGCGAATGCCACGCCGGCGCCTTAGCGAAGGCGGGCGGTCTCATGAAGTGCGCCGAGGCCGCCCCAGGGCGCGGGAATACACGCGGGGTCGGGCGCGCGCACCGGACGGGGAAGACGATGCCCTCCCCTGCCCATGCGCCAACCCTATTGGGATTTGAGGTAGGCGAGCATGGTATCGGCGTCCGATACCTCGAAGGGATCGTCGGGGCAATTGTCCCCGAAGCCCTTCTCGACGAACATCTTCTCGATCTCGCCGTCGACCACGTACATGGCGTAGCGCCAGCTGCGCATGCCGAAGCCGAGATTGCCCTTGTCGACCAGCATGCCCATCTTGCGCGTGAACTCTGCGTTGCCATCGGGCAGCAGGAACACCTTCTCGGCGTTCTGGCTCCTGCCCCACTGGTACATGACGAAGGCGTCGTTGACCGCGAGGCAGACGACCTCGTCGATGCCGAGCCGCTTGAACTCGTCGTAAAGCTCCTCGTAGCGCGGCAGATGGCTCGTCGAGCACGTCGGCGTGAAGGCGCCGGGGAGCGCAAACAGAACAATGCGCTTGCCCTTGAAGACGTCGTCGCTGGTCAGCGCCTTCCATTCGAACGGGTTGGGGCCGCCGAGCGCGTCGTTGCGCACGCGGGTGTGCAGGGTGGCGTGTGGAACTCTGGTCATGACTGTTCTCCTCATTCAAAATTTCATTGCCCGAGCATGCTGCGCAGCATCCAGGCGGTCTTCTCGTGAACCAGCAGGCGCTGGGTGAGCAGATCGGCGGTCGCCTCGTCGTTGGCCGCGTCGGCGATCGGGAACACCGAGCGCGCCGTGCGCGCCACGGTTTCCTGATCGGCGGTCAGCTGCCGGATCATCTCCTCCGCCGCCGGCACGCCCGTCTCTTCGTCGATGCTCTTGAGCTCGGCGAACTGCGCGTAGCTGGCGGGCGCCGGGTGGCCCAGGGCGCGAATGCGCTCGGCGATCGCATCGACCGCCAGTGCGAGCTCGGTGTATTGCTGCTCGAACATCAGATGCAGGGTGTTGAACAACGGCCCCGTGACGTTCCAATGGAAGCCGTGGGTCTTGACGTAGAGCGTGTAGGTGTCCGCCAACACGCGCGACAGGCCGTCGGCGATCTTGCGCCGGTCCTCGTCGCCGATGCCGATGTCTATGGGTGCGTTCATGATGGCTCTCCTTGGGATCGGGGCCGGCCATCCGGCCCGACACGAGGAAGATAGGCGCCGGGATATAATTTGTGAAATGAGTTGTTTCCATGATATAGATCATTTTTTCCGATCAATAGCGCCACCATGCCCGCTCTCGTCCCATTGCCATCGATGAGGCAGCTCCGCCATCTGGTCGCGGTCGCCGACCATGGCCATTTCGGGCGCGCGGCGGAGGCGTGCCTGATTACCCAATCGAGCATGAGCGCCAGCATCAAGGAGCTCGAAACCCTGCTCGGCAAGGTCCTGATCGAGCGCACCCGGCGCTCGGTCATGCTGACGCCGTTGGGCACCGATATTGTCGCCCGCGCGCGAAAAGTGCTCACCGACGCCGAAGCGATCGTCGATCTCGTCACCGCCTCGGGCGCGCCGCTCGCGGGGTCGATACGCCTCGGAGTGATCCCGACCATCGGTCCCTTTCTGCTGCCGCGGGTGCTGCCGGCGCTCAGGAGCGCCTATCCGGAGCTCAAGCTCTATCTGCGCGAGGAGCAGACGGGGCGATTGATCGACGGACTGGCCGCGGGCGATCTCGACCTCCTGCTGATTGCGTTTCCCTACCCGACGCCGGGGTTCGAGACGCACCTGTTCGCCGAGGACCCGTTCTGGGTCGCCTTCCCCAGGGGCCACGGCTTCGCCGCCAAGGAGCGCCTGACCGGCGCCGATCTCGAGGGCGAGGAGGTTTTGCTGCTCGAGGAAGGCCATTGCTTGCGCGACCACGCCCTGAGCGCGTGCGACACGGCGCGCCACCCCGGCGCGGCCGAGTTCCAAGCCTCAAGCCTGCACACGCTGGTGCAGATGGTCGATAACGGCCTCGGGCTGACCCTGCTGCCCAAAATGGCGATCGACGCCGGCATCGCCCGCGGAACCCGCGTCGAGGCGCGCCCGCTCGAAGGCAAGGGCACGTCGCGAAAAATCGGCTTCGCCTGGCGCCCCTCCTCGCCGCGCAAGCACGAGTTCGCCCTACTCGCCGAGTTCTTCCGCGACGAGCTCGCAACGCCGCTCCCGCCTCACTCGAACCCCTCCGCCTCCAAGTAGCGCGGGTTGTTCTCGCGCAGCTTCTGGAGCGTGACCTCGAGCAGGTGCGCCTTGACTTCGGCGAGCTTGGCCGCGTCGTCCTCGAAGGCGCCGCGGCGCAGGTCGGCGGCGAGCCGGCGCGACAGGCGCTCGACCGATGCGGCGAGGGGCTCGTCGGGCGGCGGCGCCTCATCGTAGAGCGCCGCGAGCCGGGCCAGCTCGGCGCGCAGCGGGGCGTCGCCGAACGCCGCCTCGCGCGCGGCGATGGCCATGACGTTGGCGATGATCAGCACGTCGAGCTTGCGCTCCTCGGGCAACAGGGGCAGCAGCTCGCCGACCAGGGTCTCGCGGGCGATGCGCAGCAGCTCGGCGGCACTCGGC